>WGAD01000317.1 GCA_015489255.1 Anaerolineales bacterium
GGACACGCTTCCCGGTGGATAGCCGGGGCCGGGTGACGCGCCTGTTGTCCGACATCTGCGAGCAGGTTTACCCGCAGACGCCGGTGCTGCACAACGAAATGCTCAACGTTCGCAATCCTTCTGGCCAGCAGGTGCGCGCCGCCGAGCGGGTGATCAATGGCCTGCTGACCGACCCCCTCCCCCCTGACCTGAACATCACCGGTCACGGCCCAGATTGGCTCATCCTCCAAACCATGCTCAAAGCCCCTGGGTTTCTGACTGAAACAACCGACGGGGTGGCTCTAACTCGTCCACCGGAACCCCGGCTGGCGGCCGTTTGGGATGAAATTGAGTGTTTTATTCAGCGGGCGAAGAATGAACCCCAATCCTTCGCCGACCTGCTCGACACGCTTCAATCCCCGCCGTATGGCCTGCGTCGGGGGGTGCTGCCCCTGCTGATTGCCGCTGTCATCCGGCCTCACCTGCGGGTGACCACCATCCGGCGTAACGGCAAAGCCGTCCTGCCCATTACCGGCGCCACGTTTACCGCTTTGTGCCGGGAGCCGAAGGTGTTTTCGCTGGAAGTCGGGCCGGAAGACGCCCTGCAAAAAGCGATATGGGATTTGCTCGAAGCCAAATTCGTTGGCGCGGATAGCGAAGCCGGCGGATATGGTCTGGTGCGAGCGGAGGAAAAGCTGTACCAGCCCTTGCGTTATCTGTCGTTGGGAATGATTCGGTGGCTGCAAGCCCTCCCCCGCTACGCCCGTGATACCCAGACTGTCTCCCAAGAAGCCCAACGGTTCCGCGACCTGATTCGCCGGGCCGTCCGCGACCCGTCACCGGTCCTGTTTCGCGAGTTGCCCCAACTCCTGCTAAGAGAACCGGTGCGACCGGAGGTGGTGGACGCGGAGCAGTTGCGCCGGAGGCTAGAACAATTGATGGGCGAGCTGGAGACTGTCTACCAGCACCTGTTGCGCCGGCTGGATACGTTTGCAGTCGAACTGTTCGCCCCTAACGCCACGCCGCCCTGCGTGGACGGTCGTTCCGCCCTGCGCCATTGGGGAACCGAATTGCAGGCCCGCAGCCCGCATCCCCTGGCCGAGTTCCGCTTCAGCGACCCGCGCGCCGAGGGGCTGGCCTCCATGCTGCGGGCTGAGGTCCCCCCGGGCCAGTTTTGGGATACGCTGGCCCGCAAAATCATTGGCCAGTCGCCCCGAGACTGGAACGACCGCAGCGAGGAGACCTTCCGCACTCGTCTGCAAGAGGCCAAAGCTGAGGTCGAGCGGGAATTGCTGGGGCTGACCGTCGAAGCGGAGCAGGCGGTGGAAGTCAGCCTGAACCTGGGTCTTGATGAGCGGGCAGCCTATCGTTTTCGGCAAGTGACGCTTTCCAAGCAGGGGCGGCGGCTGCTGGAACATTTCAAATCCACGATGGCCATCTCTGGTCGTCCCCTTTCGCCAGACGAGCGTCGCCAGGTCGCTCTGGAGTTTCTGCGCTACATCCTTGAGAATGAACCCTAATCGAGACGCATCACCCAGGTGTGTCGCACTTTGGCAGGAGCGCCAATGACGCCGAGCCAATTTGATTCCATCATTTACCTGGATAACGCGGCGACAACCTTCCCGAAGCCAGCGGTAGTACACCGCGCCGCTGACGAGTTCTACCGCGGCTTTGGCGGCAACGCCGGGCGGGGAGCCAACCCGCTCGCCCGCAAAGGGGCCGAGCTCATTGCCGGGACGCGCGCTTTGCTGGCCGATTGGCTGGGCGCGCCAGCGCCGGACCGGGTCATCTTCACACCTTCAGCCACGGTGGCCCTCAATCAGGCCATTCTGGGGACGGACCTGCGCCCTGGCGACGTGGTATACCTCACTCCTTTCGAGCACAACTCTGTCCTGCGCCCCGTCGAGCATCTGCGCCAGAGTATCGGTGTGGACGTGCTGGAAATCCCTTTCGACCGCCAAACCTACGCCTGCGACCTGAAACGCCTAGCCGCAGACTTTCGCGTCGATCCACCGACGCTGGTGTGCATCACTCAGGCCAGCAACGTTTGCGGAGTGATGCCGCCGGTGATGGAAATTGCCCGTTTGGCCAAGGCGGCCAACCCGGATGCGGTTGTCGTAGTGGATGGCGCGCAAACCGCCGGCCTCCACCCCCTGGATTTGCAAAGCGGCCTGATAGATGCTTTGGTCTTTTCCGGGCACAAATCCCTGTACGGACCGTATGGAGTGGCCGGGCTGGTGCTGGCCTCCGATTGGCGGCCAGAGCCGATTCTGTTCGGCGGCACGGGCACGGTCTCCGAACGTGTGACCATGCCTGATGAGCCTCCCTCCGCCTACGAGCCGGGCAGTCACAATATCTGGGCCATCGCCGGGTTGAAGGCCGCCCTGGAATGGCTGCGCGAGACTGGACGGGAGGCGATTGTGATCCACACGATGGAGCTGGCCAGCCGGTTACGGGACGAACTGGCTGCTTTACCCGGCGTCACCGCACACGCGCCACCGCCGGAAACCTCCTGGTGCGGCATCCTCTCCTTCACCGTCGAGGGTGTGCGCCCGCAGGCCATCGAAGCCGCGCTGGGTGCGCAGGGCATCGCCGTGCGCGCCGGCCTGCAC
>WGAD01000318.1 GCA_015489255.1 Anaerolineales bacterium
ACCTGGCGCAAGAGGCCGGAATGCGCTTTCAGGTGCGTAACCACCTGAGCGCCGAAGAGGGGCGCGCCGAACCCGGGTTGAAAATTGTGGTGGCCGTCGAACCAGAAGATCACCTGGCCGAAACGGCCTCCAACCTGCCTCAAGTGCGCTTTCTTGCCATCGGCAACAGCAATCTGCAACCGCAGACCAATCTCTTCACCCTTGGCGCCTCCAACCGGCTCGACCTGGCCGGATTCATGGCCGGATACATCACCGCGCTCATCACACCCGATTACCGCGTCGGGCTGATCTTGCCCAAAGACGACGAGGGCGCGCAAATTGCCCTGGAAGCCTTCCGCAATGGACGCACCTATTTCTGCGGTCTGTGCCAGGCGGCCATCCCACCCTGGTACGACTACCCCATCTATGTCGAAATCCCCGCCGATGCGCCCGAATCACAATACCCGGCCTACGTCACCGCCCTGTTAGATTATCAAGTGGGCGCCGTCTTCGTGCACCCGCAGGTGGCAACCCCCGGTCTGCTCGCCACGCTCAACGAATACGAGGTGGCCGTCGTCAGCACGTTTACTCCGGACGAAGACGCCCAAGCCGTGTGGGTTGCCAGCATTCAGCCCGATGTCTTCGCCTCGCTGGAACAGGGCTGGGACGAATTGCTCTCCGAAGCCGCCGGCTACGCCCTGCCCTCGCCTATCCGCCTGACGAATATCAACGAGGCCTGGCTCTCCGAAGGGCGGCAACAGCTGGTGCAAAAGGTTTTCGACGACCTGCGCGAGGGCTACATCGCCCCTCTGTACCAACCGGAAGAATGACCCACGAAAGGAGTCAGCCATGCAAATCCGTTGCACCTACTGCCGTATGACCTTCTCGCTCAGCCGCGAGGATATCCTCTACGCCTTGAACAAAATCTCACAGGAGGATCTCAAATTTTTCAACTTCTCCTGTCCCTCCTGCCGGCGTGCCAATCGCGTTAACGCTTCTCGCCTGCAACAGGCGCTGCCCAACTGGCGAGATCTGCTCACCACCGAAGACGAAGCATGATCCAGGCGCTGATCTGCGACCTGGGCGGCGTACTCGTGCGGACGGAAGACCCGGCCCCGCGCGCCGCGCTGGCCGCAGCCCACGGGTTGACCTGGGAGGCGTTGGACGCGCTGGTCTTCCGTTCAGAAAGCGCCCGCCAGGCTACCCGCGGACAGATCAGTGCGGTAGAGCACAAACGGCGTACAGTCGCCCGTCTGGGGCTGCCGGCCGCGCAAGCAGACGATTTCTTCCGGCAATTTTTTGCCGGCGATCGTCTCAACGAACCGCTGCTGGCCTGGCTTCGCCGTCAAAAAGGAAAGCGGCGCCTCGTCCTCCTGAGCAACGCCTGGGACGACCTTCCCGCGCTCCTGGAAAGCTGGGGCATGGCCGACCTCTTCGAGGCCACCTTCATTTCCGCACAGATTGGGCTGGCAAAACCCGATCCCGACATCTACCGTCACCTGCTAAAAAGGCTCCAGCTGCCCCCGGAAAACACCCTTTTCATTGACGATTTCAGCGAAAACATCGCCGCTGCCCGCGCACTGGGAATGCAGGCCCTTCATTTTCAAGATACGCAGAGTTGCTTGCAAACTTTATCTCAGCGGTTTCCCGGCTGAGTTTCTCCCCCGCAGAAAACCAAAAGAGCCACGCCTGCCCGGCGCGGCTCTTTTTCTTGTCAACGCTCGTCTTCTTCCAGCAGGCTGGTCTCGAACCCTTCTTCGTCGGCGAAGAGCACAACCAGGATATGATTGTCCAGCAAATCGTGGTGGCCTTCCGCTTTTTCCTCCCGGCGCGGCACAATTTGCCCCAGGGTGTAACCGCCAATCAGCGGCACATCCGTCCCGATCACGCTGCGCACAGCATCGATCTCAGCCCCAGGCGTGGCCGCCATCAGCATCTGCCAGGAGGTATCGACCAGCACCAGGGCCAAAGCTGGCCGGCGATTTTGCAGGGTGAACAACGCATCGCTGGCTGCGCGCTGGGCGGCTTGCAAACAAAGCGACTGTGCCCCCACCATCAAGTGCGCGTCCTGGCCATCCGTCACCAGGCTGTTCATGCGAAAACTGCCATCAATTTCCACGCGCAGCGGCGCCCGCAGGCGCTGGGGTTGGTCTTCACCCCGGTCCAGCCCCAGCGGGTACAAGCGGACGTTGCTCATCAAGGGTTCCTGCGCCCATTCGCGGGCCGGAAACTGGAAGAGATCGGCGTAGGCGTCCGAGGCCGGTCGTCCGTCCAGCGTCCGCAGCCAAAAACCCCGGGAACGCGTGATGCGAAACATTGTGCCGGATGCCCGCCAACCGTGCCCAAAGCCATAGCTGATCAATTGCTCTTCGCCATGCAGCAACAAGGCTGTCAGGGCGCCCATGCCGGCATTGAGGTTGCTGATCTGGTAGTTGCGACCCCGCTGCACCATGCCAGCGGCCAGGCCGCCCCACGCCTGCCCTTTCCAGTCCAGGTGTTCCAGAAAGCGCTCGATGTCGCCGTTGAAGGCGTCGGCGAAGAGCAAGGCGCGGTCGCTGGAGAATTCGCGCAGGCGTGTCTTCAGCCGCTCGGCGGCGCTGACCGCGCCCTGGGCGTAATCGCCAATGAAGAGGCTGGTGGCTTCCAGGTTTTCCGCATAAAAGACGGCCACCGCCACGGCGTGTTCGCGCATCCCTTTCTCAGTTAGTACGCCGGTGGTACTAAAGCCAATCATGGGGATCTCCGGCAATACCCCCATCACCCCTTTCATCACCTCTTCCGCTGTATATCCGTGTGAAAAAACGGTGATAGCAAAAGTCGGGCGGGCGATGCTCATCTGGCTGAGGGCCAGGTGCGCTGCCTGCAACCCGGCCTCCCGCCCCTCGTTGGCTCGTGAAATTCCTGTGGCAGCCTGTATCATACTCTTACGCTTCCTCTTCCATCACCACAGGCACCGTAAAGTGAAAGGTGGTGCCCTGACGATATTCGCTCTCGAACCAGATCTTGCCGCCCTGGAGTTCGACCAGGCCCTTGGTAATGTTCAGCCCCAGGCCGGTGCCGGACGCCTCGCGCGCCTTTTCATCATCGGAGCGGAAGAACTTTTGGAAGATCTTCTTCTGGTCTTCAGGCTTAATGCCAATGCCATTGTCTTTAACCCAGATGTGCACCACCTGGGCGGCGCCTTCCGGGTCCCAAATGTTTTCGCTGACTTCCGCTCCCACCACAATATGGCCGCCCTGCGGCGTATATTTGTACGCATTGCTGATGAGGTTGACCATCACCTGGCTGATGCGCGTCTGGTCGGCCCACACCGGCGGCAATTCGGCAGGCACCTGAAGTTCGATCGTCTGCTCTTTTTCTTCCATTTGCTGTTTCATGGAGCGAACAGCGTCTTCGATGACGTCGTGCATTGAGACCGTGGTAAAGTCCAGGTGCAGGCGTCCGGCTTCGATCTTGGAGTTGTCGTTCAAATCGGAAACCAGGGTAGCCATGCGTTCGACGTTGGCACTGATGGTTTTCAGGAAGTTGGCTTGCATTTCGTTAACCGGCCCAACCGCGCCTTTTGCCAGCAGGTCTGTATAGCCCTTGATGGAAGTCATCGGGTTCTTCAATTCGTGGGCCACAAAGGAGATGAAATCTGTCTTGGCGGCGTTGGCGCGTTCCACCGCTTCGAAGAGCTGAGCGTTGGCGATAGCAATGGCCGCATGGTCGCTCAGGCGGATGAGGAATTCCAGCACCTCATCTTCGATCTGGCGGGCGCTTTCCAACACAAAGAGGCCAATGACTTTGGTTTCCCGCTTGATGGGCACAACGATCTGGGTCTGAACATTCGATAGATACCCCAATTCCTGGCGCGAGCTATCCAGCAACAATTTCTGTGGTTGAGTGGTTTCGATGGCCAGCCGCAGGCTTTCTTGCTCGATTTCCATCGGTTGTTCTTCGTACTCTTGCAAGGCATCGCCATAGCCATCTTGGGCCATAATGCGCAGGTGCTGGTTTTCTTCATCCAGGACGCCAATGAACCCGGCATCAGCGCCGGACTGCTTCAAGGCCCATTCCAGCGTAATACGCATGGCGCGCGTTACATCCAGACTAGCATTCAGTTCACGATCAATACGTTGCATGACAGACAATTCCTCAACACGGTCAGAAAGAGCTTTATCGGTCAGGGTGTATAGCCGGGCGTTTTGGATGGCAACCGCGGCCTGGCCGGCAAAGGCTTCCAGCAGGCTGCTGTCGTCGGTGGTATAGGGCGACCCGTCCCGGCGATTGATGACTTCCAGCACGCCGATCACTTTGTCCTGGTAGATCAGGGGAACGGCGATCAAATTGCGGGTGATGAACCCGGTCTGGTTGTCTATCTGCCCAAAGAGTTCTCCCGTTCGCTGGGCGTCGTTGACGATGACTGGGCGGCGGGTTTCGACGGCGCGACCCACAAATCCCACGCCGCGGGCGATGCGCGTGCCGCGCAAATCCTCTGCCACTGGGCCAAACGTCACATCGAAGACCAATTCATCTGTCTCTTCGTCGAGCAGCAACAGGCTGCCGGCCTCGCTATCGAGGATCTGGACAGCGCTTTTTACGATGGTATCCAACAAGGTGGAGATATCCAGCGTGGAGGTCAGCCGTTGGGTAATGGTGTTCAGCGAGGCCAGTTGCCGGGCACGTTGTTCGGATTCATACAACAATTGCGATTTGACAATAGCGCCAGCGGTCAGATCAGCGATAGACTTCAGGGTGCTGAGCTGCGATTGAGTGTAGTGCATAGATGGATCGCGGTGGCCGATGCTCAAAGCCCCGATGGTGCGCGTGCCCGTGTTTAGCGGCACGCCTATCCAGGCGTAGGCGTCGGGGGTGGCCGGCATGACATCTTTTTCCTGGCAGGTTTGCAAATAATTATTGGTCAAGATGCTCTGCCCGGTCTGGATGATCCAGGGCTCAAGGCCGTAGCGCACCGGCAGGCGTTTGTTTTCCCGGTCGTTCAGGCGCTCGCTGTTTTCCAGGCAGAATGCGTAGTAGTAATAATCTCCGTTTTCATCGTAAAGGGTGATGTGCAGATCGTCCACCGGGATGATCTGATAGGTTTGCGCGTAGATCAGTTCAAGGATGTCATCGAATTCCAGGGTGATGTTCACACCCTGGGCCACGCGGGTTAGCGCGTTCAATTCTTGCAACCGGCGCTGCAAGTTATTGACCGACTGCACCCGTTCTACCGCCAGCGCCGTCTGAGTGCACAGATTTTCCAGGAAATTAATGTCATTGCTGGAATAATTGTCTCCCGAAAGGCGCACGCCAACCGCCAGCCAGCCGTTCAAATCTTCTTGCCCAGGGATGGCGACGAAAAGGACCGCCTGCAACAGGGCCAGGCGCGTGCTCAGCCCTTCCAGGGGTGCAGGCAAGAAAGTTTCATCTGCGATGTATAGCGGCAAATGTTCGTTGCGCAGCCACTGCACCAGCGGGCTATTGCGCGGAAAGGTGACATCGCTGGTGCGCACGCCTTGTTCATCTGGCATGGCGATATAACGCTCTGTGGCTGGGTCGTAAATGTAAACGTGCACCGGATCTGGCGACAGGGTTTCGATTACCTGTTTGCGCAAAGCATTGGTAATGCCGTTCAGGTCCAGGGTGCCAGTCAAATCATGCGCGAATTGCTGCAAGCGCGCTTCATAGACCTGCTGGTTGCGGAAAAAGATGTCGTCGATGATGCGCTCCATACGCGCGCGCAAAGGCAAGAAGAGCAAGGCCAGCACCAGGATCAGCAAGCCAGAGATGAACGGGCCTGTCAGGTTGTAATTGTGCAGCACCGATTGACTCAGCAGCCCCAAGCCGCTGACCATGGCCGCGTACCCCAACACGCTGAAAGCGCCTAAAGCCATCAGAAAGAGCGTGCGGCTGAGCAAATAGTCCGCCCGCAACAGGCGGTAGCGCAAAATGGAATAGGCCAGCGCTGCCGGGAAAAAGACAAAGGGAAAGAGGAGAAACGGAGAAAAGTTAATAGCCTGGCCGCGGACCGTCGTCCAGCCGATCCAGGCGAGGAGCGGCGCAAAAGCGAGCACGCTCCCCCCCAACACCATGCGCGCCTGGCTGCGGATGATCGGCGAGGAGGAGAACAAAGCATACAAAACTAATCCGCCGAGGAAGGTGAGCGCTGCCAACCCGGCATAAGCATATAACCCGGCCCACCGCTCTGCATACAGACGCGGCAATTCGTAATTGAACAAGGAGGGGTACGCCCGGATGACCAGCGCCGCCGCCACCAGATAGGGGAAAGCCCGCACCCAAGGGTAACGGATCACCAGCCGCGTATGTTGCGGGAAAAAGAAAATAAGGTCGATGAAAGTCGCTGCCGTCATCCCGAGGGAAAACACCCACAAGTAGGTCAGCGAATGATCGGTGTATACGCTAAACAGCCCCAGCGCGATGATCCCCAATGAGGCCGAGAGCCAGGTGAAAATACGGCCCGCCACCTCTTCCTGCCGCGCCAGGAAGACCCACCAGGCGATCAGCAGAAAAACCAGCCCCAGAAAATAGGGGACAACGAAGAAGGTCAGCTGGCTTGAGCGCGGGAATCGATGCAGGGTGATCGGGTACGACGTCTGGCGTCCGTCTTCATACTCCAGGGTGACGACAACGGTTTCGCCGGGGTGGAACTGCCGCAAAATCTGATAATACGTTTCGTCATCCGGCACTTCCTCGCCATTGATCGCCACGATCTGAGGGCCAAACTGGTGTTCCAGCCGGTACAGCTCCCACTCTGGGCCTGGCTCCATCGGCCCAACGCCGTTGAGCACCAGGGTATGCTCCACAAAGGCGCCGATAAACGGCGTCTTTTGCCATTGCAAGGCCCGAACGCCCGCCCAGATGGCAGCAAAAGCCATGACCAGGAGATAGAAGAAGGTGGTGAAACGGGTCAGTATGGCGAACCGTTCTTGAGATCTGGCAAACCGCGACATAACCACTCCGGCATCAAACGTTAGATAAACAGATTTTACCCTACATTTGCCCGCAGCAAATTACATTTAAAGGACAAAGCCCTGCGCAAACACAGGGCTTGAGGCTTCAAATATCCAGATTACGCACATCTTTCGCGTGCGTCTGGATGAAGCGACGCCGCGGCGGCACAGCTGCGCCCATCAGCATATCGAAGATGCGATCGGCCTCGGCAGCGTCTTCAATCGTCACCCGCAGCAGGGTGCGGTTTTCCGGGTTCATGGTGGTGTCCCACAATTGCTGAGGGTTCATTTCACCCAGACCTTTGTACCGTTGCAAGGTGATCTTTTCACCCTCAAGTTCTTTGAGCAAGCGTTCTTTTTCGGCCTCAGTGTACACATAGCGCGCCTGCTTGCGCGTGGCAATGCGGTAAAGAGGTGGTTGGGCAATGTAGAGATGCCCGTTGTCTATCAACGGCTGCATATAGCGGAAGAAGAACGTCAGCAACAAGGTGCGGATATGGCTGCCATCGACATCGGCATCCGTCATGATGATCACGCGATGATAGCGCAAATTATCCAGCGAGAAAGAGTCGCCAATGCCCGTCCCCAGGGCGGAGATCAAGGCTTTGACTTCGTTATTCGAGAGGATTTTGTCGAGGCGGGCCCGTTCCGTGTTCAGGATCTTGCCACGCAAAGGCAAAATGGCCTGAAAGTGCCGATCGCGGCCTTGTTTGGCCGAGCCGCCAGCCGAATCGCCCTCCACGATGTACAATTCCGTTTTGGCTGGGTCGCGTTCAGAACAATCGGCCAGTTTACCGGGCAGCGTCAGGCTTTCCAGCGCAGATTTGCGAATGACCAGGTCGCGCGCCTTGCGCGCTGCGTCTCGGGCGCGCGCCGAGGTCAGGCACTTTTGGATGATGGCACGGGCGGCGGAGGGATTTTCTTCCAAGAAGGTAGCGAAAGCCTCGGTGACGACTTGCTGCACATAGGTCTGCACTTCGGCGTTCATCAACTTGACTTTGGTCTGTGATTCAAATTGTGGGTCTGGATGCTTGACGCTGACAATGGCGGTTAACCCTTCGCGGGTATCGTCGCCCGTCAAGTTCGATTCATTGTCTTTCAAAAAGCCATTCTTGCGCGCATAATCGTTGATCACCCGCGTTAAGGCCGAGCGCATACCGGTTAAGTGCGTCCCACCGTCCACTGTGTTGATGGTGTTGGCAAAGGCATACACCGATTCGGTGAAGGCATCGGTGTATTGAATAGCCACCTCAATACCGATGTGCTCGATTTCTTTCTCGGCGTACACAATGCTGTGCAGCGGTTTGCGGTTGCGGTTCAGGTAGCGGACGAAGGAGGTAATCCCCCCTTCGAAATAGAAGGTAACCTCCCGCTCTTTGCGTTCATCGCGCAAATGGATGCGCACGCCACGGGTGACGAAGGCCATCTCACGAAAACGCTGCGCCAGCGTCTCGAAGCGATACGACAAATCGGGGGAAAAGATCGTCGGGTCGAAACGAAAGGTGGTGCGGGTGCCGGTTTCCCTGGAGGGAACTTTGCCGATCACCTCGACCGGCCCCTGGGGATAGCCGCGCTGGTAACGCTGGCGGTGGATTTTGCCATTTCGTTTGACGACGACCTCACACCATTCCGACAAGGCGTTAACCGCCGAGACTCCCACCCCGTGCAAGCCGCCAGATACTTTGTACCCGCTGCCGTCGAATTTGCCGCCAGCGTGCAAGGTGGTCATCACCACTTCCAGCGCCGATTTGCCCATCTTTGGATGCACATCCACGGGGATACCGCGGCCATTGTCTTCTACCGTGACGCTTTCATCTTTGTGGATGACGACTTCAATCTCGGTGCAAGCGCCAGCCAGCGCCTCGTCGATGGAGTTATCCACCACTTCATAGACCAGGTGATGCAACGCCTTGATGTCCGTGCCGCCGACGTACATCCCGGGGCGGCGGCGCACGGCTTCCAGTCCTTCTAATACCTGAATGGATTTGGCATCATAGTTGTTCGTCAAGAGAACCTCCATCTGCCTGCAAGCGAGGTTGCTGCTGGCGTACCTGCGCCAGCCAGGCGCGTAAGTCACGATAATACAACAAACTGGCCACGGTCAACGCGGCAGAAACAAAGGCGTGACCGCCAATGCCCACCAGCAGCAGCCAGGAATCATCGGCCGGGGTGTTCCAAATGCCAACCGATAACCAGGCCAGCAAGATCACGTCAAAAAAGAAGAAATTGACCAGCGGCTGCCCCTGGCGAACAAAATGCCAGCCGGCAGACAGCGCCGAAAACGCCGTCTCCCCATCCACGAAGATCGCATGGGGGGAGAAGAAAGCCGCCGGAATCAGCCAGAGCGCCACCAGCATGAACAACAAAACGCCGCCTTCCGCCAACCCAGGGCTGATCAGCAGCAACACACCGGTCGCAAATCCGCTGCCCAAGAGCAAGGCCGCCAACAAAGCCTGCCAGAACACCATCAAGAGAACGCTTTGCTGCAACGCAAAGCGCAACCCGGGCGTTTCTATGCCGGCTGCACGCGCACAAGCCCACAAATATCCGCCCCCCAACAACCACCCCAACCCCACAGCCGTCAGCAATATACCCAATATAGCGCCGCTTTGAGACAGTTCCAACGCGGCCAAAGACCACGGCGCCGTTTCCGGCATCCGCAGCCACATCAGGCCTGGAACGCCAACGGGAAAAGTACGCAAGGCCGCCCAAAGGTTCAACCGCGGCGCGACCTCTGTCCAGGCGCGCAACACCTCGTCCAACATCTCTGGAGGCATTTGCATCTGACGGGCGGCAACCGCCATTTCGTTCAGCCAGCGCTGCAACCAGAGGCTGATCTGCGCTTTGGGGCCAAGCCACAAAAAGACATCCAGCAGGATGGAAAACAGGGTAATTTGCGGATGTGCGCTAACAATATCAAAACCAGCCCGCAACGTGGTGAAGATGGCTGGTGGACGCGCGTTTTCGTTCATCACTGTTTGATTTTACCATAGGCCAGAAGCGTTCATATTTTGCAGACACCAGAGGCATCAAGAAGGTTGGGTTTCTCCCCGCGCTCTCCGCACGAGAAGGGCATAAGGGGCATTAGGGCGTCCACGCGACAAGGATTTCTTCATAGTGCTCCCCCAGGCCGGTCTGCGGTACAATCATTTTATGAGCACGCATACTCGCAGCAATGCCGTGATTGCTTTTGCCTTGCTGGCATTGTTTCTCTTCACCCTCCTGCCAGAAACCCAACCCGCGGTTTCCCTGGGGTTGCTTCTGCTCTTGGCGCTGACCATTGCCATCGGGTTATATGGCCTGCAGCCGCGGCCTTACTTGCTCTTTACGGTGGGGGTGCTTACCTTCCTGGCCGTTCTGACCAGCGGTCTGATCGTTCAGCTGTTGCCGCATACCGCCGCGCTTTGGCTCTTTTTCTTGTTGGTCGGCCTGACGCTGGCAGCCGTTCTGCGCGCGCTGGCCGCCCTGGTGGAGGGCGCCGAGAGGGCGTTCACCCAGGTGAGTCTTACCCTGGAGATTGCCTCTTATGCGCTCTGGATGACGCTGGCCGCCGCCCTGCGGTTTACCACCCTCCCGCTCGTCGTCGTTTTCCCCATCCTCTTGCTGACCGGCGCCGGCTTCCACGCCCTGGCGCTGGAACTGCGCAGCGGCATCTCCCGCCCACTGGGCGGATGGATGAGCGGCCTGCTGCTGGCCCAATTGGGCAGCCTGGCCTTATACCTGCCGCTCAATGCGCTGGAATACGCGGCCTTGCTGACAAGCCTTTTCCACTTGTTGCTGACCCTGCACACCGCTTACGAAGACAACCTGCCCCGCGGCCAAACACTACGCGCCGCCCTCTGGCTACCGGCCTTGTTGCTGCTGGCCCTTTTCTGGCTGGAATAGGGTAACCCCCCTCCAGTTGCAGGGTTAAAATAAACACAGATTACCGTGGAGGTGTCGCTCATGGAAATGTTCAAAACCGCCCTGGTGCTGTTGGCGGCATATCTTTTTGGCTCCATCCCCTTTGGTTTGCTCATCGTCAAATGGAAGACCGGCCAGGATGTGCGAAAAATAGAAAGCGGTCGCACGGGCGGCACCAACGTAATGCGCGCAGCCGGTTTTTGGGCCGGGTTTGCCACCGCCCTACTCGATATCCTCAAAGGCGCCGGCGCCGTCTGGGTGGCGCGCGGCCTATACCCCACCACCTACTGGCTGCACGTCGTTGCCCCCTTGCTGGCTATTGTTGGACACAATTATTCCATTTTCCTGGCTGAACGCAATCCAACCGGGCGCTGGCGGCTGCGCGGCGGTGCGGGAGGGGCCACCGCTTTCGGCGGCGTGATAGGGCTTTGGGCGCCCAGCGTCCTGATTATGTTGCCTCTAGGGTTCATCATTTTCTGGTTCGTCGGTTATGCCTCCGTTACCACCATGAGCGTGCCTCTTATGGGGATACTCCTTTTCGTTTGGCGATACGCTCAATACGGCCATCCCTGGAACATCTACATCTGGTATGGCATCCTGGCCGAAGCGCTGGTCATGTGGGCCTTGCGGCCCAACATCAAACGCTTGCTCAACGGCACCGAACGCTTGCACGGGTGGCGCGCCCGCCGAAAACAACGTCAGCAGCAGCCCCACTGAAAACAAAAAAAGCCCTGCACAAGGGCTTTTTTTGTGGCGAGGGTGGGACTTGAACCCACAACCTACGGCTTATGAGTCCGCTGCTCTGCCGATTGAGCTACCTCGCCGTAGCGGGCGATATCATACTACGAGGCAGAAATTTTGTCAACCGGATTTCGCACCCGCGATTTTTAAACCTCTGGACAAATTGGGCGCTTTCGCTTAAAATCAACGCTTGCTTGCCGCCTGTAAGTTAATGGACAGAAAATTCGGAGGAAAACCTTGGCAAACATCAAGTCTCAAATCAAGCGCAATCGACAAAACGAAAAACGCCGTCTGCGGAATCGTGCCTACCGTGGCGCCGCGCGCAAGGCCATCAAGCGTGCCCGCCAGGCCATGGCGCAAGGCGATCTGGTTGCGGCCCGCGAGGCCGTTCAGCTCGCGGTCAAGCGCCTGGACAAGGCAGCGGAAAAAGGCATCTTGCACAAAAACAACGTTGCACGCCGCAAAAGCCGCCTGATGAAGCAATTGGCGAAACTGGAAAAGCAGCAGGCCGCGTAATTTCGTTTCCGATCTGTCCACGAGAACGGGCGCCCTCCCTCAAGGCGCCCGTTTTTTCATCGGTCACCCATGATATAATCCGGGCGTTCATTTCACGCCGAGAGAGAAAGTATGTTCAAAACCATCCGCGCACAAATCGAAGAACACATTCAGCATCTCTTCCAGGAGGAGGGCATCCCCCTGGTTCCGTTGAAGTGGGCGCCCTTGCCCTTTGAAGGGGTGTGGGGGTTGTCCACCTCTTTCTTTCAAACAGCTGCCGCCGAGGCGCGCAGCGGTCAAAAGGTGATCGTCCCTCAACGGGCGCAAGAGATCGCGGAACTGGTGCGCGACAACCTGGGCAATCTGCCCGGCATCGCGCGGGTGGAA
This sequence comes from Anaerolineales bacterium, assembly GCA_015489255.1. Taxonomy (GTDB): domain Bacteria; phylum Chloroflexota; class Anaerolineae; order Anaerolineales; family Villigracilaceae; genus S143-42. Next base: position 12,459 of record WGAD01000318.1, read on the forward strand.
GCGGTCCGCGGATATTTAAATTTGCATTTCAACGCGGGAGAGATCGCGCGCCGGGTAGTCGATACCGTGCTCCACCAGGGCGAAAATTACGGGCGCGGGGCCCAAAAAGAGGAACGGGTGATGGTGGAATATGCCCAACCCAATACGCACCATTCCTTCCACATTGGGCATTACCGCAACACTGTGCTGGGCGAATCGCTGGCGCGGCTGATGAGCTTTGCCGGCTTTGAAACCATCCGGGCGGCTTATCCGGGCGATATCGGCCTGGGCGTTATCACCGTATTGTGGATCTACGACAAATATTACAAAGGACAGGAACCCTCCGGGGTGCATGAGCGCGGTCAATGGCTGCTCAACCTGTACGTGGAAGCCATGCAAATGTTGACACCCCGTGATGATGAAACGCCGGAAGAACGCGCGCAGCGCGAGGCCTGGGATGCGGAGCGCCGCGCGATGTATCGCCGCTGGGATGCCGGCGACCCTTACGTCCGCGACCTGTGGGAGAAGACGCGCGCCTGGAGCCTGGACGAGTTGCGCGCCATCCTGGACATGCTAGACGTGAAAATGGACGTCTGGTTTTATGAAAGCCAGGTGGACGAACCCGCCAAAGAAATCGTGGACGAATTGATCGCCCGCGGCATCGCCATCGATGAGCGCCCCCAGGGACCGGTCATCGTCAAAATCGACGAATTGCTCGGGCTGGACAAGGAAAAATACCGCACGGCGGTTATTCTGCGCAGCGATGGCACCACGTTGTACATTACCAAAGACCTGGCGTTGGCCCGCCTGAAGTTCGAAGAATACGGCGTAGACCGTTCCATTTATGTGGTCGATAACCGGCAAAGCCTGCACTTTCAGCAAGCCTTCAAAATTTTGGAATTATGGGGCTTTGAACAGGCCAAGAAATGCTACCACCTGGCTTATGGCTTCGTCAGCCTGCCCGATGGCGCGATGTCTTCGCGCCGCGGGCGCGTGGTGCTTTTCAAAGAAGTGGCCGACGAAGCCATTGCGCGCGTGCGCGCCGCCAGCAAACGCAAAAACCCCGGGTTATCTGAAGAAGCGCGCGAACGAGCCGCGGTTGAGGTCGGGCTGGGGGCCATGGCCTACGCCATGCTGTCGGTCGACAACAACCGCGACATGGTGTTCGAGATGGATCGCGCCCTGAGCTTCGAAGGGCGCACCGGGCCGTATATCCAGAACGCCCATGTGCGGGCGGGCAGCATCTTGCGCAAGGCAGGCGGCCTGCCGGCGCAAGCCGACTTTGCCTACACCCTCAGCGAGCAGGAACTGGTGCTGGTAGACATGCTGGCCCGTTTCCCAGACGTGGTGCAGCAGGCCGCCGAGGAATACCGTCCAATGGTTATGGCAGCCTACGCGTACGACCTGGCGACGGCTTTTCACGCCTTCTACCACGCGGCGCCCGTCCTTCAGATAGAATCCCCCTCCGTGCGTGATGCTCGCCTGCGGTTGGTTGCCGCGGCGCGGCGCGTTTTGGCCAATGCACTCTATCTTCTGGATATCCGCGCCCCCGAGGTGATGTAATTCCTGCGTCGACGCGCCTTTGCGGTAAAATGAAGGCGCGCAACGCGCACCAATCAGAAGGCTCAAATTTCCCCAATCCCATCCCTCGCCGGTGGGGCCTTCCCGGTGAGAAACCTTTTCTCAAGGAGGTTCTCACACATGCGACGTATTCGCACCCTCATCATGGGCGCCGCTGGGCGCGATTTTCACAATTTCAACGTCTTTTTCCGCAACAATGCAGACTACGAGGTCGTTGCTTTTACGGCAACCCAAATCCCCGACATCGAAGGCCGGGTGTATCCGGCAGCCCTGGCGGGTGAGTTGTACCCCGAAGGCATCCCCATTTATGCCGAAGAAGACCTGTCCCGTCTGATCAAGGAACTGGACGTGGACCAGGTGGTCTTCGCTTACAGCGACGTGCCGCACGAATACGTGATGCACAAGGCCGCCCTGGTCAACGCCGCAGGCGCGGACTTCCGCCTGATGGGCCTGAAGACCACGCAGGTCAAGTCGTCCAAGCCGGTGGTTTCGGTGTGCGCGGTGCGCACCGGCTGCGGCAAAAGCCAGACCACCCGCCGCGTTTCGTTGATTTTGCGCGAGATGGGCTACAAAGTGGCTGCCATCCGCCATCCAATGCCCTACGGCGACCTGGCCAAGCAGGCTGTGCAGCGCTTTGCGGATTACAGCGACCTGGACAAACACGAATGCACCATCGAAGAGCGCGAAGAATACGAACCGCATCTCGACAACGGCGTGATCGTCTACGCCGGCGTGGATTATGAGGCCATTTTGCGCCAGGCCGAGCAAGAAGTGGACATCATCTTGTGGGACGGCGGCAACAACGACTTCCCCTTCTACCGCTCCGATTTGCAAATTGTGGTCGCCGATCCGCACCGTCCCGGCCACGAATCCACCTACTACCCCGGCGAAACCAACGCCCGCCTGGCCGATGTCTTCGTCATCAACAAGGTGGACTGTCTCTTATACACATCTCCGAGCC
>WGAD01000319.1 GCA_015489255.1 Anaerolineales bacterium
GAGGAGCAGAGGGGCGACGTTCTTTTTCATCGGTTTTCAACCAGTGTTATGATTATTGAGTTCACCCAGGCCGCAGCCGCTTGCGCTGGCTGAACATCAATAATCTATCACAAATTCATGGCGGAGGTTGCTTGTGTTATGCGAGTACAACGTTTTCCTGAGCCGACGGTAGGCGCGTTCATCTTCAACCGGCAGGGCGACCTGCTTTTGGTCACTTCTCCCAAATGGCCGGGCGTTTACACCGTTCCGGGCGGTCATGTGGAGGTGGGCGAGCGTTTGGAAGAGGCCCTGGCGCGCGAGGCCCTGGAAGAGACCGGGCTGCACGTGCGGGAGCCGGTTTTTATTTGCTTCCAGGAGTTTGTCTTTGGCGCCGGGTTCTGGAAAAAACGGCATTTCATTTTCTTCGATTACGCCGTTCAGACGGAAGACGAAGATGTGCGTCTGAACGAGGAGCTGGACGGATACCTGTGGGTGAAACCGCGGCAGGCGCTTGATTTGCCGCTGGATGAATACACGCGGTATGCGCTGGAGCGCTGGCTGGCGATGCAGGGATGAAAAAAGCCCTCCACAACGGGAGGGCTTTTTGCTGCGAGGGGAGTTAGAACATCAGGGCGTTGATCTCGTCGATGGTCTCAGGCGCCGGGCGCAAAATGTCTTCTCCCAGGCGGTTGAGCGGGGTGTCTATCAGGTTGTGTTGTTCTACCAGGGATTGCTGTTCGGTGTCCACATAGATCAGCCCGGTGACCAGCCAATGGTTGCGCTGGGCTTCTTCCAGCATCTTCAGCGCCTGCCAGCGGTCGGTGGGGTTGTAGTCTTTGTCGAGCTTCTTCAGGACGACGACCGAGCCGTCGTGCATGGTCACCTCGCGCACCTGCCCCTCTTCGAAGTCTTCGATGGTAATTTCGTCGCGGGCGGGGACGAAGGTGATGTCGTGCAGGGGGGCTTCGTGATCCTTGCCGAAGGAGTAGGAATGCATACTGCCTTCCTGATTGTTGAAGGTCACGCAGGGGCTGATGATGTCCAAAACGGCGATGCCGTTGTGTTTCATGGCGGCTTTGATCAGGGTTTTGACCTGCTTGGCGTCGCCGGCGAAGGAGCGGGCGACGAAGGTGGCGTTGGCGATCAGGGCTTCCATGCAGATGTCAACCGGCATATAGGGGTTGACGCCCTGCTTTTTCAGCTTTAGCCCTTCTTCCGAGGTGGCAGAAAACTGGCCTTTAGTCAGGCCGTAGACGCCGTTGTTTTCCACGATATAGACCATGGGGACGTTGCGGCGCATGGAGTGTTTGAACTGCCCCATGCCGATGCTGGCGGTGTCGCCGTCGCCGGAAACGCCCAGTCCGCGCAGGGTGTGGTCGGCGAAGAGGGCGCCGGTGGCCAGGGCGGGCATGCGCCCATGCAGGCCGTTGAAGCCGAAGGAACGGCTGAGGAAGTAGGTGGGGCTTTTGCTGGAGCAACCAATACCGCTAAATTTCACCACCGTCTCAGGGACGATGTCCATTTCGTACATGGCGGCGATGATTTGATTGGCGATGGAATTGTGGCCGCAGCCCTTGCACAGGGTGCTGGGTGCGCCGCGGTAATCGTTTTTGCTCAGGCCGACCAGGTTTACTTTTACGCGTGCCATTATTTCACCTCCTGCGCGCGGATGGAGTCAACCACCCATTTGGCCGTCGGGGGCAGGCCGTCGAGTTGGGCGATGGAAATCAGTTTGCGGGCGTCGTCGCTGTATTCCAGGGTCAGCAACTGGTGCATCTGACCGTCGCGGTTTTGCTCCACCACATATACGCGCTCGTGGCTGGCGATGAAATCGGTGACTTCTTGCGTGAAGGGCACCGCGCGCAGCCGCAGGTAATCGGTCTGGATGCCTTCTTCAGCCAGCATATGACGGGCTTCGAAGATGGCCGGGTCTGTGGAGCCGTAGGCGATGATGCCGATGGGGGCGCCGTTGTCCTCTACCACCGGTTGCGGGACGTATTGTTTGGCGGTCTGGAATTTCTTCTTCAGGCGCGCCATCAGTTTCTTCCAGTTTTCGGGGTCTTCGCTGTAGCGGGCGTAATCGTCATGGCCGGTGCCGCGGGTGAAGTAGGCGCTGCGGGGGTGGCGGTTGCCGGGGACGGTGCGGTAGGGGATGCCGTCGCCGTCTATATCCAGGTAGCGGCCCCAGTTGGCGAATTCTTCTTTGTCCAGGTCTTCTTCCCAGAGGACTTTGCCGCGGTCCATGGGCTGGTCGGGGTAGCGGAAGGGTTCGGTCATCCACTGGTTCATTCCAAAATCCAGGTCGATGAGCACAAAGACGGGGGATTGTATCCGCTCGGCCAGGTCGAAGGCGCGCCAGCCAAATTCAAAACATTCGTTGATGCTGCCGGGGAAGAGCATGATATGCTGTGTGTCGCCGTGGCTGTTGAAATACGTGAAGGTGATATCGCCCTGGCCGGTGCGGGTCGGCAAGCCAGTGCTGGGGCCGGTGCGTTGCACGTTCCAGATGACGACGGGGACTTCGGCGTAGTAGGCCAGGCCGATGAATTCGCTCATCAGGCTGATGCCGGGGCCGGAGGTAGAAGTCATGGCCCGCAGGCCGGCCCAACCGGCGCCGATGGTCATGCCAATGGCGGCCAGCTCGTCTTCGGCCTGGACGACGGCGTAGGTTTGTTTGCCGTCGGGCGTGTTGCGGAGCTTGGGCAGGTATTGATTTAGCGATTCGGCCAGGCTGGAGGCTGGTGTGATGGGATACCAAGCGGCAAATTGGACGCCGCCATAAATGGCGCCCAGGGCGGCGGCGGTGTTGCCGTCGGCCATGATCAGCCCGTCGGTTTTGTCCATGGCTTCCACATAGTAGGGGTCGGTTTTTTCCAGGTTTTCGCTGGCCCAGTTCGCCGCTGCCTGGATGACGTTGAAGTTAATGTCTATGGCTTTGGCCTTGCCGCGGAAGTGGAAGTCGAGGGCCTGGTGGATTTTGTCCAGGTCGATACCCAGCATTTGGGCCAGCACACCGACGTAGACCATGTTGGCGACCAGGGTCTTCAAATGGCTGGGGACGTTTTGCTCGCGCAAGATCTTGTTCACTGGCATTGGATAGACGGAGATATCTTCGCGAGTGACATCAAATTTGATGCTGTCGTCGTAGAAAAAGGCTCCGCCAGGCTGTACTTCTGCCAGATCTTGCGGGAAGGAGGCCGGATTCATGGCAACCACGATCTCGTGGTCTTCGCGCCGAGCGATGTACCCATCTTTGCTGACGCGGATGGTATACCAGGTGGGCAGCCCCTGAATGTTGGATGGAAACAGGTTCTTGCCCGAAACCGGAATGCCCATCTTGAACAGGGCACGCAAG
>WGAD01000320.1 GCA_015489255.1 Anaerolineales bacterium
TCATTACATAATGATATAATGATGCGCTCATTTTGTCAAGAGGCCAAAAATGGGCGCAAGCAAATGTCGCTGGAAGAGATTGGTTGCAGCCAGCAGCTACGAAGTCGCACTTCGGCGCAATGTTTGGCCTCTCGGCAGGATTGACTGGCGCCAAAACAGCATTTATGGCAAGTGCAATGGGTAGAACGGCGCGGCTTCGGCAGGCTGGGTGAAGCCACGAAACGATAAGTATTGAGCGCGCTTGCTGTCTGCTAGCGAGGCGTTGGGCCTTTCTCTAACCTGAATTGCGGATAAGGAGGATGGGTGTCATGGCGAGGGCGCATCGCACCCGAAGCCATCTCCCACATCGTCATACAGGGGATTGCTTCGCTCCTTGTGGTCGCTCGCAACGACAAAACGGATCCCTGTTGCTAATCCGCAACGCGGGTTTTCTCTACGAGCCCCCTCGTGTGATTGTCGTGTGCGGCCGGCAGGTCTTTCCCTGGCTCAGAGGTAATCTTTCAGTTTGCGTGCCCGGCGCGGGTGACGCAGGCGCCGCAGCGCCTTGGTCTCTATCTGGCGGATGCGCTCACGGGTGAGGCCGAATTTTTGCCCCACCTCCTCCAGCGTGTAACGATGGCCATCTTCCAGGCCATAACGCAGTTTGATGATGCGCGCTTCACGCGGCGGGAGAGTGTTGAGTACCTCTTCCAGCCGTTCACGCAGCATTTTTTCGTGTGCGGCCTGCATCGGGGTGGGGCTGAAGCGGTCTTCAATGAAAAGCCCCAGTTCGGAATCTTCTTCATCGGTGTTGATGGGTGATTCGAGCGAGAGGGGCAATTGGGCAACCTGGAAGATCCAGCGCAGTTTTTTGACGCTGATGCCGACGGCGGCGGCGATTTCCTCGTGCTCGGGCTGGCGTCCCAGTTGTTGTTCCAGTTCGTGGCGGGCTTTGTAGATCTGGCGGATGCGGTCGCTCATGTGAACGGGCAGGCGGATGGTGCGGGCCTGATCAGCGATGGCGCGGGTGATGGTTTGTCGAATCCACCAGGTGGCGTAGGTGGAGAAACGATAGCCGAGTTTGTAGTTGTACTTGTCCACGGCCTTCATCAGGCCGATGTTGCCTTCCTGGATCAGGTCAATGAAAGGGACGCCGCGCCCCATGTAGCGCTTGGCAATGCTGACGACCAGGCGGGTGTTGCTCTTGATCAGGCGGTCGCGCGCTTCTTTGCCTTCGCGCAGGGTTTTCTGGTGTTGGCGCACCACCTCGGCCAGTTTTTCTGGCGGGGCTTTCTGAATGTCTTTTTGTGCGCGGCGGGCCGCTTCGATCTTGCGCGCCAGTTGCACTTCCTGGTGCGGGGTGAGCAAGGGATACTGCGCCATTTCTTTCAGGTAAACGCCGATGGTATCGCCGATCATCTGGTCGTCCATTTGCGCCAGGGCGCTTTCCGCTTGCAAGTCGTCTTCGTCGAGGAAGAAAGGTTCGTCGTCGCTGTCCACAATTTCAACGCCGCGATAGCGCAGGGTGCGCAGGAGGAAGCTCAGCTGTTCGTTGTCGCGCTGGGCGTTTGGGTACACCTCCATCAAATCAGCGGTGGTCAGGTAGCCCTGAATGCCGGCTTTTTCCAGCAACAGGTCCAGTTCGGCGTCGGGGTTGTGGTGGCGTTTGAACAGGGCCATGATGGTTTCCCTCCTGACAGGCCGGGGGTTAGCTCTCGAACCAATCTTTAAGCGAGGCGAAAGGTGAAGAAGATTCCTCTGGCGGGGCGGAGTGGTGATGGCATTCGCGCTGATTGCGGTTCTCGCCGCAAACGGGGCACAATCCCTTGCACTCTGGCGAGCAAAGCGGGCGGGAGGGGATGGCGAGCAAGGCGTAATCGCGGACGTGATCGCCGAGGTCGATGTATCCGTCCATGGGGACGAGGAGCTCTTCGGGGGTTTTTCGTTTTTGCGGAAAAACGTAGGTTTCGATGAATTGCCACTTCAAGGCGAGGGGGAAGGTGGAGAGGCAGCGGCTGCAAGCTGTTTGCAGCTGTGCCTGAAAGTGGGCCTGGACGAGCAGCCCCTGAGGGTTGCGGCTAACGGTTGCCAGGCCGCGCAATTGCTGGATGGTGAGATCTGGAGCTAAGGGCAAGGATTCGCAAACGAAATCAAAATCGCGGGCGATGCCGATCTGTCCCCCGATGATAAAGCCCACGTTGATGCGAAAGGGTCGATGCTGTCTGGACATGTGCGCGCCTTGAAGGGAAAGGATAGGAACATTCTAGCACGCGGCGGGGGCAAAGTCAAGACTTTTTCGCGTAGTCAAAATAGGCTTTTTGGGGGAAAGGACGATAAAAAAACGCCCGGTTTCCCGGGCGCAGGGGTCAATACGTGCGATTGACGATGTAACGCGCCAGTTCCTCCAGCGCGTAACGCTCTGGCCTGTCTGGGAAGTGTGAGAGCAGGGCGATGGCCTCTTCCGCCAGGGCGACGGCTTCGGTGTGTGCCTGGGCGATGGCCTCGCTGTGGCGGATGGCTTCTACCAGGGCGTTGGTATTGGCCTGGTTGTGGTAGCCGTCTTCCAGGAGGCGGCGCACGCGCTCATCAGTTGGGTGATTTTCGATGTAATAAAGCGCCGGCAGGGTGATCAGCCCTTGCAGTAAATCGCTGCCGATCGGCTTGCCGACGGCGGCCTGCTGGCCGGTGAAATCCAGGATGTCGTCTACGATCTGAAAGGCGTTCCCGATCAGGCGTCCGTATTGGCGCATCGTTTCACGCAGAGAAGCGCCAACCTGGCCGAGCAAGGCCGGGGCATAGGTGGAAAGCTCAAAGAGCGAGGCCGTTTTGGCGTAGATGCGCTGGTAGTAGTTTTCCCGGCTGGGCACGCCGCGGCTGTCGAACATTTGCGTCAATTCTCCGTTGACCATAACGGCCAGGGTCTCGGCAAATTGTTTCATCACGGCAACGGAATCGGTTTCGGCAGCCAGCTTGGCGGCACGGGCAAAGACGAAATCGCCGGTCAGGACGGTGGCGGCGGGGGTCCATTGGGCGTTGAGCGTTGGGTTGCCCCGGCGCAACAGGGCGCCATCGATCAGGTCGTCGTGCACGAGGGTTGCCGTGTGCAGCATTTCAATGGCGGCGGCCAGGGTGAGCAGTTTGTCTTGGTCGGCCTCCAGCAGCCTGCCCGCCAGCAGGACGACGGTCGGGCGGACGCGCTTGCCGCCGGCGTCGATGATGTGACGCAGGGCAGCTTGCAAGTCGGGGTGGCGGTCGTCCGCCTGTTGCCGCATACGGCTTTCTACCAGGGGCAAGAGGTCTTGGACGGGTGCGAAAAAGGATAAGACGGTCAAGTCAGGCTCCCCAGGAGAAAAGATTGGCCGCATTGGCGCTGGTCTGCGTTGCGACCTTCTCCAATGGAATGGCTTTGAGTGTTGCTATTTTACCAGCAACCAGGGGGACGAAGGCGGGTTCGTTGCGCTGCCCGCGGTGCGGATGCGGGGCCAGGAAGGGGGCGTCGGTTTCGATCAGCAAGCGCTCCAGCGGCAGTTCGGCGGTGATGCGCTGCCTTTCGCGGGCATTTTTGAAGGTGACGGGGCCGGTGACGCCGAGGTAAAACCCGAGTTGCAGCGCTTCGCGGGCGGCCTCCAGCGATCCGCTGAAGGAATGCAACACGCCCGGGCGGTCGGCCAGCGGATGACCGGCTCGCCGCAGCGCCCCGACCCAGGCGGAGAGGATGTCCAACAGATCGCGCAGGCAGGGGCCTTCGAGGGCGTTGTTTTTGTCGCGGGAATGCAGCACAACCGGCAGGCCTTTTTCAGCGGCCAGTTGCAGTTGTGCCTGCAAGATGTCCTTTTGCCGGGCGGGCGGGGCGGCGTCCCAGTAGTAGTCGAGGCCAATTTCGCCGATGGCGACAGCGCGCGGGTGGTCCGCCAGAGGGCGCAGGGCAGACAGGGTGTCGGTTGTCCAGGTGCGGGCGTCGTTGGGGTGAACGCCGACGGCGGCATACAGGTGGGGGGTCGTTTCCGTC
>WGAD01000321.1 GCA_015489255.1 Anaerolineales bacterium
CCTCCTACGTATTACCGCGGCTGCTGGCACGTAGTTAGCCGAGGCTTATTCCGAGGGTACTGTCCTTCCTCATCCCCTCGAAAAGGGCTTTACAACCCGAAGGCCTTCTTCGCCCACGCGGCGTTGCTGCATCAGGCTTTCGCCCATTGTGCAATATTCCCTACTGCTGCCACCCGTAGGTGTATGGACCGTGTTTCAGTTCCATTGTGGGGGGCCACCCTCTCAGGCCCCCTACCCGTCGTCGCCTTGGTGAGCCGTTACCTCACCAACTAGCTGATGGGACGCAGGCCCCTCCCGAAGCGGATTACTCCTTTACTCATCACCCCTCTAACAGCGATGAGCACATGGGGTATTAGCACCCGTTTCCAGGTGTTATCCCCCTCTTCGGGGCAGGTCACCAACGCGTTACTCACCCGTTCGCCACTAGGCAACCACCATGCAAGCACAGTGGCGCCTCGTTCGACTTGCATGTATTAGGCACGCCGCCAGCGTTCATCCTGAGCCAGGATCAAACTCTCCGCAAAATTTCATCCACAGCGCTTGCGCACTGCGGTACGGGTTTCCTTACTCTCGCACGCTTTCTGCTTCCTGTCACTTTTCAATTGTTAAGGTGCTGCACACCAGGATAAACCACCGATGCCTTCTGGGTGAGGCATCGGTGTCTTCACCTTGCGCTTTTCACTTGTGAATGGTCTGCACTTTGGCGAAACCGTGGTGTGTCTTGTGAGCGTTTTTTATTCTACTCGCTCCGCGCCTTCCTGTCAAGGGATTTGTTGCAATTTCCTTGCAAATTCCTTGCAAATTCCCTGACGCTCGCTTTTCAATGTGCGCGGCACAGTCTGTATTTACCGTGCGCGCTGTATTATATGCATTCTGCTCAGAATGTCAAGGGAAAAAACGAGGAAAAACAGAAATTCGTTTCACATTGGCTGTCGCCCCGCCAAAGCTCGCAGCAAGGTGTTTTGATCGGCATATTCCAGGTCGCTGCCCATCGGCAGGCCGCGCGCCAGTCGCGTTGTCCGCACGCCCAGCGGCGCCAATTGTTGGCGCAAATAGAGCGCCGTCGCGTCGCCTTCCATGCTCGGGTTGGTCGCCAGGATGACCTCCTCCACTCCCTCCGCTGGTACACGCTCCAGCAAGGCAGCTATCTTCAAATCCTCTGGCCCCACGCCTTCAATGGGCGATAGCACACCATGCAAGACGTGATAACGCCCACGGTAGCCGCCGGTGCGTTCCAGGGCCAACACATCCATCGGCTCCTCCACCACGCACAGCAACCGCGGGTCGCGGTCGCTGCTGGTGCAAATGCGACATTCCGGCTGATCGGGCGTCGTCAGGTTGAAGCAGCGGCGGCAAAAAACGATCTCTTGTTTGAGCGCTTGCAGGGCTTCCGCCAGCTGCAGGCTGACCTCCTCGGGCGCTTGCAACAGGTAAAAGGCCAACCGCGCCGCCGATTTGGGACCAATGCCAGGCAAACGCTCGAATGCGTGGATCACGTCTTGAACAGGGGCAGGCAGCAACATAAGCCTCCTAAATGGGCAATCCGCCCGTCAGCGGCCCCAGGCGTTCCGCCGCCAGCTCGCGCGATTTATCCAGCGCCAGGTTGACCGCGCTCAGCACCAGGTCTTGCAGCATTTCGGCATCGGCATCCTCCAGCAGTTCCGGGGCGATGACCACCTCGGTGCAACGCTGGTCGCCGGTCATCGTCACCCGAATGGCGCCGCCGCCGGCGGTCGCGGAGACCGTCTCTTCTTTCAGGCGTTCTTGCGCTTCGGCCAGTTGCGCCTGTAATTGCTGGAGTTGTTGCATCATGCCTCCCATGCCGGCAGAACGCCGTGAGCGATTGTAACCTTTTGCCATCAGAACCTCCTCTTGAGTTTTTATGAGACTTTGCGCCCGCCATAGCGCAACGCAGCGGCAACCATATCGTCGGCGGTGGCCTCCTGGCTGCTGCGCCCTACCACGCAGGCGATCCGCAGTAGACGACCCAACGCTTCTTGCAAGTAACGCTCTGTGGTTTGCACTTTTTCTGGACGTGCGGCTTTTTCGCGCAGGACTTCCGAGGCGAACCCCAGCACCAGTGTGCCATCGCGCACCTCTACCAGGTGCGCCGAATTGAGCAGGCCGTTCAGGCTGCCATCAACACGCCGGATGGCGTTTTTGACCTGGGGCCAGACCTTTTGCACCGTGGACAAGTCGATCGGCTCCTTCTCTGCCGCTGCAGTGGCCAGGGAGGCCGCCGGGGCCGGGCGCTCCGCAGGTTGTGGCCTGCGGGATGCGTTCTCTTGCTCAGCTGCAGGCGCCGAGCGTCTCGGCACAGGCGCCGCCTCGCGTTGCGGCGGAAGGTCGACGGCCTGGGGCAGCGTCAGGCTGTCGGCCAGGGCCAATTCCAACCCCAGAGACGGCATCCAGGCCGTCCCGCCGGCACTGGCCGCCTCGTTGAAGGCGCGTATCGCGTGCAATAGGAACCCCCTATCAAAGTCGCGGGCGTATGCTCGCATGGCGGCCAGGGTTTCGCCGGTCAGGTCGGCTGGCGCTTCGGCGCCCATCTTCAGTAGAAGAATGTGGCGCAGATAGGCCACAATTTCGCGGGCCAGCGCCCGCGGATCACTGCCGCCATCCAGCGCTTGCTGCAGGGCCGTCAACCCCTGGCCAGGCGCCTGGCGCAACAAGGCCTCGATCACCTCGCGCACGGCAGCCTCCGATGAAGTTCCCAAAACCGCGCGCACCACGTCCAGCGTCACAGCCTCGCCGGTGGATGCCATCTGATCTAGCAAGGAAATCGCATCCCTCATGCCGCCTGCGGAATGGCGGGCAATGAGGCTCAACGCTTCGGGCGCAGCTTGAATGCCTTCTTGCTGGCAAATGTATTCCAACCGCGAAACAATGACATCCAGCGGCAGGCGGCGAAACTCGTGGCGCTGACAACGAGACAGCACCGTGGCCGGAATTTTATGGATTTCTGTGGTCGCTAACACGAAAATGGCGTAAGAAGGCGGCTCTTCCAGGGTCTTCAGCAAGGCGTTGAAGGCGGGAGTGGAGAGCATGTGCACTTCGTCGATGATGTAAATTTTGTATTTGCCCTGCGAGGGCGAGAAATTGATCCGGTCGCGCAATTCGCGCACATCTTCCACCCCGTTGTTAGAGGCGGCGTCGATTTCTATCAGATCCAAAAAACGCCCCTCATTGACGGCCTGGCAATGTGCGCAGGCGTCGCAGGGACGGGCATCCGGGTCTGCGTGCAGGCAGTTGACCGCTTTCGCCAGCAGGCGCGCAGTGGTCGTTTTGCCCGTGCCGCGCGGGCCAGAAAACAAATAGGCGTGTGCCGTGCGACCGCTGCGTACCGCATTGCGCAGGGTGCGGATGATGTGTTCTTGCCCCAGCACCTCATCCCAACGTGCTGGCCGCCATTTGCGGTAAAGCGCCTGAGCCATCAGATTCACCTGCCTTTCAGGGGATGCGGTAGGCGGCGTAGAGCACGCCTTGCGGATTGAACAAAAAGACCTCTTTCCCTGGCGCCCACACCGGCTCTTCCAGTCCCCAGTATAGCGCCACCGGCGTATCTTCTCCCGCCGCAGAATGGATTTCTACGGCACCGTCCGGGTAGAGTTGCAAGGCCGGGAAACGGTACGTTTGCCTTTTACCATCGGTCAGCGCCCAATCTTGCATCTGGATAGGCTCGCTCCCCGTGTAATGGATTAAGACGTACTCCGTCTCCAGTACGCCCGGGCCGACGACGGCCACAATTTCAAACTGGCCGCCGTAAAACATCGGTGTTACGGGCGGCAAGGCGGCTTGCGTCTCGCGTCGATCGTGCCAGGCCAGAATGCCCAGCGTCACCGCGGCGGAGATCGCAATGTTCAAGAAGAGGTAACCTGCCAAACGTCGGCGCGTCATCGCCTGTTATGATAGCACAAAACCCTGTCCATCAGGAAGAAGAGAGGCGCCGCCAGGCAAAAGCGTGCCAATCTTCGTGGCTGCGCTTCTCTAGCAAAGCCAGGTCGTGCGCCGTGGCGGCCTGCGTGATGGCCTCCACATGGCTGTCCATCACGCCAGAAAGGATCAAAACCCCCTGTGGCCGCACCAGCTCGGCCAGCCCCTGGCGCAACAATTGGAGCAAAATGGGCGCCAGGATGTTGGCCGCGACCAGCGGCGCCTGACGAAACGCCAGTTTTCCGGCACGCACATCGTCCACGCTCCCCTGGCTGACCCAAAACCGCCCTGCCGGAATCTCATTCAGGGCGGCATTCTCCTGTGCCGAAGGGATCGCCTCCGCCGATACGTCCACGCCCAAGGCGCGGGCAGCGCCCAATTTCAACGCCGCAATGGACAGGATGCCGGAACCGCAGCCCACATCTATGAAATCTTGCCCGGGCTGCAACCAGTCTTCCAACAACCCCAACGCCAGTTGAGTGGTGGGGTGCGTGCCGGTGCCAAAAGCCATCCCCGGTTCAATGCGAATGGCAATACGATCGGTGGACGGCGGTTGATACCAGGCCGGGATGATTTGCAGGCGGTGGCCAATGCGCACAGGCCGGTAATTTGCCTTCCAGGCCTCCATCCAGTTTTCGTCTTTCAGCGGGCGGTAATCCGCCGGCGGCAAGGGTTGAATGCGCCCCAGGTACCAGAGGGCTTCTTCCAGTTTTTGCCGCCGGGTTTCCAGCTCCTCATCCGCGGGCAGGTACGCGCGGACGATGACCTCATCGTCCGGCGTGCCCGGGTCGTCGTCATCGGTGAAGTGAACGCCGGCCTCCGTCACCACGCCGCCGGGGGCATAACGGGCGAAGACGTCGGCCACCGCTTCGGCCAGTTCGCCGTTTACCCGCAGAGAAACTTCCAACCAGGGCATGTCAGCCTCCCAAAAACTCGTTCAGCCGATCCCAAAAGCTTTTGCCCTGATTGCGGGCGCGGGGCGTCGGTTCGCCGCCCAGGCTGGCCGCCAGCTGTTCAAACAAAGCCCGCTGCTCTGCCGTCAGGCGGCGCGGAACCTCCACATTGATGACAACGTGCTGATCGCCGCGGCGCCCGCTGCGAACGTTGGGAACGCCCTTGCCGTGCAGGGTCAGCACTTTGCCCGGCTGCGTGCCCGGGGGAATGCGCAAATGCGCGCTGCCGTCCAGCGTGGGAACTTCCACTTCCGCCCCCAAAGCGGCCTGCGCCACGTTGATGTTCAACTCCAGGAGAATGTCATCATCGCGCCGCTGGAAGTATTCATGCGGCTTGACGTTCACAACCAGGTACAGGTGCCCGTTTGGGCCGCCGTTTAGTCCAGGTTGCCCTTCTCCCGGCAGGCGGATCTGCATCCCATCGCTGACGCCAGCGGGGATCGACACCTTCTTGCGCACGGTGCGCCGCTCCAGGCCGCGCCCCTGACAGGTGGAACAGGGATGAGAAATGATCTGCCCGCTGCCGCGGCAGGTTGGACAGGCCGATTCTTGCATGATCTGCCCAAAAATTGTGTTACGCACCTGGCGCACAACGCCACGCCCGCCACAGGTCTGACAAGCAGTCGGCGGATGCCCAGGTTCGGCGCCCGTGCCGCCGCAGCGAGAGCAGGTTTCATCGCGCTGGAATTCGATCTCCTTTTCCACCCCGAAAACCGCCTCCTCGAAGCGGAGGGTTACGGACATTTGCAGATCGCGCCCCCGGCGCGGCATCCGGGCGCGCCGCCCACCTCCGCGACCAAAACCAAAAGCGCCGCCAAACAATTCTTCGAACAAGTCGGAGAAATTGACCGTGTAATCCTGGTAAGTTCCGGCGGCCTCGCCCACGCCCGCGTGGCCATAACGATCGTAACGGGCGCGTTTTTGCGGGTCGGAAAGGATGCCATAAGCTTCGTTGATCTCTTTGAACTTTTCTTCTGCATCGGGGTCGGTGCTGACGTCAGGATGGTAGCGGCGCGCCAGCTGCCGAAAGGCTTGCTTGATCTCCTCGGCGGAGGCGTTGCGCTCAACGCCCAGCACTTCGTAGTAATCGCGCTTGGTCATGCCTGCATCCTGTTTATGCCGCCACGCGCACCAGCGAAGGGCGGATGACGCGCTCACCGACACGGTATCCCTGACGCAAGACGGCAATCACCTGGCCGCTTTCGTGCGTTTCGCTGGGTTCTTGCGAAATGGCTTCGTGCAAATTGGGGTCGAAAAGAGCATCTTGGGCTTCAATGCGCTCCACCCCTTGCGCTTCCAGCACGGCCAGGAATTTGCGGTAGATCACATCAACTCCGTCCATCCATTGCTGCAAGGCCTCGTCATCCGTTGCCGGGCGGTTTTGCAGGGCCAGTTCGAGGTCGTCCAGCAGGGGCAGCAAGTTGCGGATGATCTCGGCTTTCATGTCCAGGTATTGGGCTTCCTGAACGCGCTGCTGGCGCTTCTTGTAGTTGATGAATTCCGCCTGGGCACGCTGCCAGCCTTCCAGGTATTCTGCGGCCCGGGCCTCGCTGGCCTCCAGTTGTTCTTGCAAGGCCTGCACTTCATCCAGTGAAGCCGCCGCGGCATCGTTCTCCTGCGGCTCCGCCACCGTTTCTTCCTTTTGTTCCTCAGGAAGCGGGTTTTCCTGTTCGTGTTTCTTCTTGCTCATAGGCTGTATCTCCCAAAATGGTTTCGGTCATCAAATGGCTTAAAACGCCCGCCACATAGCGGACGGCCGGGATGGCGCGGCTGTAAGGCATGCGCATCGGGCCAACCACTCCCAGGGCGCCGGTTGCCTGACCCGGAACGCCGTAACGGGCAAGCACCAGGGCGCATTGTTGCAGGGCGTCCCAGCCCTGGGGCGCGCCAATGAGCACCTGAACGCCGCCGATGCGGTTGTCGGCGGTCGTTTGCGCCAGCAACCGCCGCAAAGACTCTCGCTCTTCGAGCAAGCGCAGGGTGCGCCCCTGGTTGAACTCCGGCGTGGCCAGCACATGGCTTAGCCCATCCAGGTAAATTTCGCCCGCTTGTTGCTGCGCCACGCTTTCCAGGTCTTGCAAGATCCAGCGCAAGCTGTCGGCAGCCAGGACATCGTGCGGGCGCGCCAGGGTGCGGATTTCCGGCAACCGTTTTCCGGCCAGCAGGCGGTTGAGCGCATCTGAGGCGCGGCGCAACCGTTCTTGTGAGGCCGGCTCGGGCAGGGTAAGCACACGCTGCAAAACCTCCCCGCCTGTGAGCACCAGCACCATCAAAGCCTGCCGCCCCTGGATGGCAATCAATTCTACCCGTTTGAAACGCACTTGCTCGGCGTGCGGTGCTGTCACCAGAGAGATGGCCTGCGCATATTGCGCCAGCACCGCAGCCGCCACCTGCGCCCAACGCTCCGGATCCGGGCCGGCGGATACAAATTCCGCCAGGATGGATTCGCGGACCTCCGGCCTGAGCTCAGAACGCGCCAGCAGTTCGGCGACGAAGGCCCTGTAGCCGCGCTCAGTGGGCACGCGCCCCGCCGAAGTGTGCGGCTGATGCAAATAGCCCATTTCCGTCAGGGCGGCCAGCTCATTGCGCACCGTCGCGGAACTGAAAGGCAAGCCAAAACGCCGCACCAGGCGACCAGAACTCACCGGCTGGGCGGTATCAATATATTCCTGCACGACCAACAACAGGATATTCTGCTGGCGTTCCGTCAGCGCTTCCATGGCTCTCCTTTTTAGCACTCTTGCAAAGAGAGTGCTAAAGCCGCATTCCATCATACCACGCTCTCCCGAAGCGCGTCAATCGGGGGAGATTTTTCTTTACGAAATTCTTACCTTCTTGCTCTTGACATTGCTCCGCACTTGTTTATAATTTCTCTAAAATTAGAATAATTATAAACAAGGAGCAGACATGGGAATCAACCACACCCCCGTCGGTCAGCCAATGCCGCAATCGCTTCAGTCTGCCGGCCAGCGGCTGACGCAAGCGCTGCGGGCCGCCGGGTTACGCTTGACCCCTCAGCGGCGGGCCATTTGTGAACTGCTTGGCGCCAGCAAGGAACACCCCTCGGCGCAACAAATTTACACCGCGCTCAAGCCGCTGTATCCCTCGCTCAGCCTGGCTACCGTGTACAACACCCTCGACGCCCTGGTTTCTCTCGGGGCGATCAACGCGCTCGGCCCGGCGGGTGATGCAGCGGTGCATTACGACGCCGACACCGAGCCCCACGTCAACCTGGCCTGCATCCGCTGCCACCGCATCATCGATCTGGAAAGCGACCATGTAGCCGCTCTGGAAAACGAAGTTTCGCACACCAGCGGCTACCAAATCCTGGGCGCCAGCGTGACCTATTACGGTCTGTGCCCCGATTGTCAACAGGAGGTTGAAAAGGCATGACGATCGCACAAAGCGACCCTACTACCGCCCCCAAAGGGGCGCGCTGCACGGATATCCTGGAAGACACGCTGCGTGGCTACGCCGGGATCGAAGCCGTGCGCTACGATCTGGAAAACGGCCGCCTGCAAGCCGTCTTTGACCCCCGTCTGCTCACGCCGGAACAAGCCCTGCAGGTGGTCCAAAAAGCCCGCGTGGAGGCTGGCGGGCGCGTAGCCCATTGCGCGGCCCGTGCCCAACACGGCGAAGAAGCCTGCACGATATGCACTCACGATCTGCAAGAGGCCTTGCAGCTGGCCCGCATCGTCCAGGACGGACGACCAACGGCCCGGTTGCAAGACAACACGATCGAAGTCGCTTTGCACCAGCCGCAAACGATGGCGGCCAAGCGTCAGGTTGTAGACGCCGCGCCGGAACAAGAACGCTCCTCGCAACGCCCGAGCCAGGAACGACTGGAGGTGCTTTTCACCGGCCTGACGGTTGTTTTTGGCCTGGCCGGTTTCTTCGCCGGGAAGATGGGGGCGCCCGCCCTGGTCAGCGTGCTGTTCTATGCCGCGGCTTACGCCTTTGGCGGATACTTTGGCCTGCTGGAAAGCCTGGAAGCGCTCAAAGAGCGCTCGCTGAACGTCGATCTGCTGATGATCTTGGCCGCTGTCGGCGCCGCCATCATCGGCCAACCGGCGGAAGGGGCTGTGTTGCTCTTCCTCTTCTCCTTGTCCAACACGCTGCAATCTTACGCCATGGACCGCAGTCGTCGGGCCATTGAAAAATTGCTGGATCTGCGCCCGGCGGTGGCCATGCGCAAAGAGGGCGATCAATTCGTAGAAACGCCGATCGATGCCTTGCAACTGGGCGATGTAGTGCTGGTGCGCCCGGGAGAACGTTTCCCCATCGACGGGCAGGTACTGGCCGGGCAATCGGAAGTCGATCAGTCGCCTATCACCGGTGAATCGGTGCCGGTGCCCAAATCGCCGGGAGATGACGTTTTCGCCGGAACGGTCAACGGACACGCGGCGTTGGAGGTGCGCGTCACCAGACTGGCGGAAGACACCACCCTGGCCCGCATCGTCAAAATGGTGGAAGAAGCCCAGGCCACCAAGGCAAACACCCAGCAAGCGCTGGACGCCTTCGAAGAGCGTTATGCGATCTTCGTCCTGGGAGCGGCGGCGCTCTTGATTGTGATCCCCGTTTTCTTTTTGGGTGAAGCCTTCCAGCCAGCCTTCTACCGCGCAATGACCTGGCTGGTCGTCGCCTCGCCCTGCGCCCTGGTCATCTCTACGCCCGCGAGTTTTCTCTCGGCCATTGCCAACGCCGCCCGCAACGGTGTGCTCTTCAAGGGTGGGTCGCACCTGGAGACCGCTGCCCGCATCAAAGTGGTGGCTTTCGACAAAACCGGCACGCTGACCCAGGGCACGCCCCACCTGACCCACCTGCAAGCCGAAGACAACGTGCCGGAGGCAGAGCTGTTGCAACTGACCGCCTCGGTCGAGGCGCGTTCCGAGCACCCGCTGGCGCAGGCATTGGTTCGAGCGGCGGAAGAGCGCGGCCTTGCGCTTTCCAGCGCAGAAGATTTTCGCGCCCTGGTGGGGCAAGGCGTGGAAGGCCGGGTGAACGGCCGCAAGGTCTGGATTGGCAACGAACGTCTGTTCGCCGAACGCGGCCTGACCATTCCACGCCATTTGCTGCAACGGCTGGCCGAAATCGAAGAAAGCGGGCAAACCGCCATGCTGGCCTACGACGCCAGCCAGGGTCGCTGGCTGGGCACGCTAGGCATGGCCGACACCCTGCGTCAGGACGCGCTGGCGATGATCCGCGCCCTGAAAGACATTGGCATTGAACAGGTCGTCATGCTCACCGGCGACAACGCCCGCGTCGCCGCACAGATCGCCCGCCGCGCCGGCGTCGATGAATTTCACGCCGGTTTGCTGCCACAAGACAAAGTCACCGTCCTCAAACGCTTGCGGGAACAATACGGTCCCGTGGCCATGGTCGGCGACGGCATCAACGACGCGCCCTCCCTGGCTACGGCAGACCTGGGCATTGCCATGGGGGCAGCGGGCACCGACGTGGCTATCGAAACCGCCGATGTAGTGCTGATGTCGGATGATCTGAGTAAGATTCCCTATGCGTTGGGGCTGGCCCGCCGTGCACGCACAATCGTCTGGCAGAACCTGAGCTTTGCCATGGCCGTCATCGTGTTGCTCGTTGCCGGGGCTTTCGGCATCAACCTGCCGCTGACGCTGGGCGTCCTCGGGCACGAAGGCAGTACGGTGCTGGTCGTGCTCAATGGCCTGCGGCTGTTAACCTATAAAGGATAAATTTCCATGTGCGGGAGGCCGCGCCCAAAAACGGCAAGCGCCCAAGTTCACGCAGCCTGACGAACGCTTGTTTTGCGTTTTATTGCCCGGGGTACGCCTCCCGCACTTTTGCATACATCACCCGAGTTGCGGATTGGCAACAAGGATCCGTTTTGTCGTTGCGAGCGACCGCAAGGAGCGAAGCAATCCCCTGTGTGAGGATGTGGGAGATGGCTTCGGGCGCGATGCGCCCTCGCCATGACACCCATCCTCCTTATCCGCAATTCAGGTTACATGGAAAACAAAAAGCCTGTATAATGAGTTTATCGTTATCGCGGGGCTTTCCAATACAGGGGACATACCGGCCCGTTTTCCTTGTCTTGCACCCTTGCCATCAGCGCTCATCGGTGTAACCTGGCGGTGCTCCCCTCCGGGCAGGCAACGCCATAGATGCAGACCTTATCTCCCCCACCTGGCGCGGGCTGTCTCACGATGGCTCGCGCCAACCTTTGCTTTGATATAATGGCCTTGCTTATGAAAACTCGCTTGCTTGCCCTCCCTGCCCTGGCTATTCTCATCATCTTGATGTTGGCCGCCGCTGGACGCGCGCCGCTGGCGCACGCTCAAGTACAATACGCCACCCCCACACCCCTGCCCGATGGACGCATCATCTACATCGTGCAGCCGGGCGATACCTGCATCCGCATTTCTTTGCTGACGGGGCTAAGCGTGGAGCAAATCATCTTGCTCAACCGCCTGGATGAAAACTGCCAGTTGCAGGAAGGGCAGCAATTGCTGCTTGGCGTGGGCGCTTCGGTCAACGCCTCGCCGACGCCGTTCTTTGCCATCTCGCCGACGCCATCTGCCCCCACCCCAACCCCTTTCAAAGGGTTGGCCGAGATCTGCGTCCAGGTCTTTGACGACGCAAACGGCGATATGCTGCACCAGGAAACAGAGCCTGCCGTGCTCGGCGCAGTCGTCGGCATCGCCAGCGCGAACGGACAGGTCAACGCTTCGCAGGAGATCCGCTTGCAGGCGGAAGGTGAATTCCAAGGCGTTTGTTTTGCCGATTTGCCCGAAGGGACGTACACCATCAGCGCCGCCATTCCGGAAGAATACAACGCCACCACGCCGCTTTCCTACGAGATTGAAGCCCTTGCTGGCGACCGTATTTTCATCGGTTTTGGCGCTCAATCTCGGCAGTTGCCCCCGGCAGTTGCCGAGCCCGAGGCCCGCTCGCCCCTGCTGGGACTGATCGGCGGGTTGCTTTTGTTTGGCGGCATTGTACTCTTCTGGTACATGCGCCAAATGACCCCGCGCACGCCCTACAGTTTGCGCTAACCCCCGGCGGCGCCCGCAGGCGCCCGTCCGCGCGCCCTTACTTCGCCTTCCCGTAGTTGTGCACCGGCAGCTTCATGCCGCCCATCAAATGCATGTGAACGTGCATAATCTCCTGCCGACCGTCCCGCCCGACGTTGACGATCAACCGATAGCCGCGTTCGGCCAGTCCCAGGCGGGCCGCTACCTCGCCAGCGGCGAAAAACAATTGCCCCATGCCGGGGATATCGTCTGCGGTGACCTCGTTCACCGTGGCAATGTGCTTCTTGGGCACCACCAAAACGTGAACCGGCGCAGCCGGACGAATGTCGTGAAAGGCGAGCACTCGTTCATCTTCATAGACGATCTCCGCCGGCAGTTCGCGGCGAATGATACGGCAAAAGACACAATCTTCCATCAGGGGGTCTCCGTGGGCAAAGCGCCATACAACGGCGCACAAACGATGTCGTAGTACAACAATTCCGTCTCGCGGTTGGCTTCGGCATAGGCACGGGCGGCGTTGCCGATTTGGCGCACCGTGTCGATGTGTTGCGAAGCGTCGGTATCCCAGTAGCGGGGCAGGGTCATCAACGGGTCTCCAGCCGGCCCTTCCGGGAGATAGACCGGACGCTGCGGGTCCACCGAGTCGGCCTGGGGGACCCAATTGAACATCAATGGCCCCCGGGGATTAATGGTAAACCCCAACCGATACCCCAATTCGCGGGCAATTTGCACCGGACGGGCGCCAAACCCGCCTCCCGGCCAGATGATCGCAATGGGTCGTTTGCCGTAATATTGCTCAAAGGCGTCGATCGACCCCTGCAATTCGCCATAAATGTATGCGTCGCTGCTGGCGTCGCTCATCGGCACATTGTGGATCACGCCATGCGCCTGATGATCGACCCACCCTTCTTCTTCCAGGGCCACATTTTCCTCCCACACCTGCGGTAGGGTATCGGGGTGGCTGATCCAGGAATTGACCACCGGCCAGCCCCAATCTTCCCAATAGGGGCGGAAAAAGGTATCGAAATACTGGCGATAGTGACGGTCATCGGCCACCAGGAGCACCGAACGCGGCGGGATATAAGCATTGTGTTCCAGGAAATCTGCCAGTTGGCGGGTGGTGATGGCGACGAAACCCTGGTCGTGCAAGTCCCTCATCAAGCGTTGAAAGGCATCATATTGCATTTGGTTCGGGTTGGTCGTCTCGCCACGGACGATGGAATGGAGCATGATGACCATCACCACCGTTCCCGGTTCCGCATTGCCTGGGGTCCATTTGGCGCGCAAATACTGGCAGGTATCCTCCAGGTAGGCGCGCGGCACGTCCAACGGGTTGAGCAAATCGGTGGTAAAC
>WGAD01000322.1 GCA_015489255.1 Anaerolineales bacterium
CTCCGTGTCTTTGTGTGAACATCCTCTCACGGAGTCACAGAGAACACAGAGTTATTTTGCCCTTCTCCGTGTTCTCCGTGCCTTTGTGTGAATCTCCTCTCACAGAGTCACGGAGAACACAAAGGGTTATATTTCCCACTCTTGCAGATCACCCGCCGGGATGTCCAGCCCATCCAGCAGGTTTTTGATCGAATTCCAGTGCACACGCTCCCAGGCGGTAGGACTGGAGTTCGCGTTATGTGGCGCGAGCATCACGTTATCCATCTCCAGCAATGGGCTGCCGGTCGGCAGTGGCTCGAATTCGAAAACGTCCAGTGCCGCGCCGCCCAAACGTCCACGCCGCAGCGCGTCTATCAGGGCTTCTTCGTGGACGATGGGGCCGCGCGCGGTATTGATGAGCACCGCACCTTCCTTCACCTGCGCCAGCGTATCAGCGTTGATCAGGTGGTAACTGGTCGGGTTCAGATCGGCGTTGATGGAAATGAAATCCGCCTGCGCCAGCAGTTCCTCCAGCGACACCATGCGAATGCCAGTTTCAGCCACAAAGACGTGATCCACCTCCACGATATCGTTCCCCAGCACGGTCATACCAAAAGCCCGCGCCCGGCGCGTCACCGCCTTGCCGATATTGCCAACGCCAATCACCCCCAGCGTGCACTCGCTCAGGCTGCGCCCGGGGATTTTCTGCCACTCGCCGCGCTTCATAGCCGCGTCCATCCAGGGCTGGCGGCGGGCAAACGCCAGAATATAGCCCATCACTGTATCGGCTACCGGCAAGGTGAAAGCGTTGGGCGTGTTTCCGATCTTCACACCGAAACGGGCGCAGGCTTCCTGGTCAATCGAATCGATCCCCGTGCCCCACTTGGAAATCACCTTCAGGCGCGGCACACAGGCTTCAATGACGCGCGCTGTGTAGCGGTCGTCGCCGCAAATGGTGCCGTCGAACTGCCCGGCGTAGCGCAGCAGGTCTTCTTCCTCCATGCGCTCTTCCACTTCCGGGATGACGATCTCCAGCCCGTAGTGGGCAAAAAGCGGCGCAAAACGCTCCGCAAAGGGCAGCATGTAAGGGGCGGTCAGCAAAACGGTTTTACGGCTCATCTCGGGCCTCCTTTGCCAGCCGTTGGCGCATCAGCGCTTCGGCCAGCAGGAAATCGGCTTCTTCGTCGATATCCACCGCTTCCAGGCGGGGGATCTCGAACATCAACGGACGCTCGCCGATGCGGTTGCGGCGCGCCAGCAGGTTCTCTCGGGTGAAAATATAGATGCAGGAATTTTCTTCATAGACCGGCGGCAAATCCTGCGTTTGCAGCAAGATGGCGGGATTATGATTGATCGCCCGCCCCAGCTGGTCGTAGAGCCGGGTCTGCCAGCGCGTGACGCCGAAGAGCGAATCCCGCGCCGGATAGTGCGCCAGAAAGGTTTGGATGGCGCGCTGGACGGTTTCCGCCCGCAGCAGCGGATTGGTGCTGTGCGTTTGCAGGTAAAAATCGGCTTGCGCCTGCCCCATGTCGTAGGCCAAGATTTCGTTCATCGGCACATCATCGGCCCGCAGGTGTTGCGGACGTTCGATTACCCGCACCTGCGGATAGTCCGCCCGCAGCCCGTCCATAACCGGCGGAGAATCAGTGTCCACCAGAATTTCGTCGATCTGCGGAACGGCCAGCAGGGTTTCGATGATGTACTGATACAACGGCTTCCCCGCCAGCGGACGGTAATTCTTGCCGGGCACCCGCTGGGAGTGATGCCGCATGGGAACCAGCGCCACAATTCGGGTCATTTTACACTTTTCTCCTTGATGGTTTGTCCAAAGAAAAACGCACCCGGATGGTCTGCCGCGCCCCGTTTCTCTTTGCCACTCCAGGCTTCCACATCCAGCCGCAACGTGGAGGTGACCTTCAAGTCTGCTGCCGAAACCGGCTCGTAATCGCGTCCGCGCGCCAGGTGGGGGAAGTACTTCTTCACCAGCAAGTGCAGGGCATAGGTGGCTTCCTGCGGATCATTCACCAGCCCAACACGGCCATAGATCATCACGCCGCGGAATTCGACGCTCATGTTCATGGCGCGGGCCGCCGGCAGCAACCGCCCCATCTCGCTGACGGAGAGCGCCGCCCGCGCGCCGTTTCGCACCGTCTCAAACGTGCGGCCTTTGCGCGCGCCGTGCAGGTAGATGCAGTGCCGTTCGCAGTCATAGACGAAATTGCGGGGCACGGCAAAGGGCTGCCCGCCGACGCAGGTCGCCAGCACGCCGTATTCGGCGCGGTCGAGCAGGGCGATGATCCATGCGTCATCGGCCACCTGCCGGTCACGGCGACGCATGGCCGTCAGGCCGCGCGGCAGCAGGGACGGCAGCCCGTCTACCGTGTGGCCGGCTTCGCGCAGAGCCGTCACGGCGGCGTCCAGATGACTGGCTTTGACCAGCAAAGTGTCGCTATCGTAATCCGAGAGGGCAAAAATCGGGATGCCGGCCGCCGCCAGCACGGTGCTGAGTTCGGCCAGCACACCGGTCATCCCAAAGGCCAGCGGACCGCGCACGCGCAGGGCCGCCCAGTCAGGTTCGCTGCGTTGGGCGTCTACCGGGATGCGCTCGTCGCAGACCAGGGTGAGCGCATCGGCGCTCCGAAGAGCCGCCCAAAACGCGCCGCGGCGCGCCGTCTCCGGGATGGGAGCCGCGGCGTCCAGGCGGTGAACTGCCCAACGTCCGGGCAACGTCTCCAGCGTCAGGCTTCTCACTCTCTCACTCATCACGCATCACTCTTCATACACAATCGGCTGTACATCCCGTCCATTCTCCGGCTGCGGCGTCAGGCCCAGGGGATAATAAAACGTCTGCCGCAATTGCCAGGTGAGCGGCCCGCTCTGGCGGTAGCCTTGATAGGTGCCCCAGAACTGCATCCAGCGGAACCAGAAAATGGATTTCCAGTGCTGCGCCAGCACGCCTTCCTGTTGAGCGTGCCAGAGGTCAATGGCAATATTGCTGCCCGCCAGCCAAAGCGCCTCCCAAAAGCCGAAGGTCTCATCCGGGAAGATGCGCTTGAAGGCGATGGCCTCGCGGCGGTAGCGGTTGTACACCCCGCGCGGAGTTTCGTTGTGCACGTGGATGATCTCCGCTTCGGCCACATAGGCCACGCCAAAACCCTGCTCCATGGCCCATTTGGCCCAGTCCAGGTCTTCCAGACCAGTCAGGCTCTCGTCATAAGGCCGCTGCTCCCAGAGCGAACGACGGATGGCGGCGTTGGCATTGTTGCAGAAGGGATGCGTCTGCCGCGGGTCGGAGCGGTCGGGATACCAGCGGCGGAAAACCTGCTGCTCGGAGTATTTGGCGGTAGATGGTCCGCGCTGTTTGCCATAGGTCAGGGCGATTTGCGGGTCGGCGAAGGGGCTGAGCAGCTGCTCCAGCCAATCGGGGTAAACCGGATAAACATGCGCGGAGGCGATGACCACCAGTTCGTGGCTGGCCGCCTGCACGCCCAGGTTAAGCGAGCGGCCAAAGGTGAACTCTTCGGGCCGGATGTGGACGATCTTTGCGCCGTGGGCTTCGGCGATGGACACCGTGTCATCAGTGGAACCGGAGTCCACCAGCACCACTTCCACATCCTGCACCGTCTGGGCACGGATGCCCTGAAACAGGCGCGGCAGATGCGCCGCTTCATTGAAGGCACGAATGACAATCGAACATTGCATTACCAGTCATTATCCTTTTCATAACCGAGTTGGATGAGCAAGTCACCGGCGACCTCTTTGAAGAGGCGCTTGTGCCCCTCTGTGAAATAGCGCCGCCACTCGCCGGTCTTGCCGGAGCGAAAGGTGGGAGATTTGCGCGGCTGAATGGCGGCTTCCAACGCATCTATCAGACGTTCGCGGGGGACGTCAAGCGGGACGCGCTGGAGGAAGTGATCGGCCACCTGCGCCAACGCGCTGCGGCGCTGCTGGATGAATGCCTCGAACTGGAGGCACAGCACCTCTGGACGCGACAACCAGCCCACATAAGGCGCAAAGCGGGCCGCAATATCCGGGAATTCGACGGCGGCATCGGGCAGCCCCAAAATGCTCACGCGCAGTCGTTCATCAAAGGTTTGTAGGCTTTCAGTGTAATAACGATGGTGGACGTGGTCTGGAGCCAGTTCCGTCACATAAAAGACGTGAGAGACCACCACATCACGCGGATCGCGGTAAATGAAGTAAGGCACAAAGCGCGGGGAGCAGACACGCGTCACGGCCTGCGGCCGGGCGAAGAGGTGCGCCGAGGCCACATCCAGCGGACGCAGCCCGTCCAGCCAGCGAAGCGCAGCCTCCGGCGGGCGTTTCTGCCCGCTCTTTCCCTCATATTCGGCATAAAACGAATGCAACCGCCGGGAGAAGGGGGCAAACGCCCCAAAACCGAGCAACACCTGGTCGAGCAAATGCGTTCCGCTCTTAGGAAACGATATGCCCAGCAAAACCGGCCAGCCATCCGGCGGCGGTGACAAGCGGGCAAACCGCAACCGCTGGAGCAGTTTCTCGCTTCTATAAACGCTGCGTCGCAGAAGCGCCTTTGGTTTCATGCTTTTTCCTCCATGCCCGCCGCCGAACGCACTCGCACGCCAGCGGTCACCAGGCCGAAAGCCAGCCAGAAGTACGGGAAAGCGAACGAATCCAGGCTGATTCCCTCGCCGAGCAACGCCACGACAGCCAGCAGCCCCATCCATCCCAGGGTGCGCCACAACTTGTTCTCATCACGGTGCAACAACCAGGCTTGCAAAAACAAAACCAGCAGAAAAACGACAAAGGCCGCAAACCCCAAAATCCCCGTCTCAGCCAGCAAACGGACCCACAAATTTTTGCTGTTGAAAACAAAATCGCGCAACACCAGCGCATTTCGCACTTCGGGCAGCCGCCAGGCGTATGCCGGCAAGTAAGCGGGCACATAAAACCCAACGCTACCCAGACCTGCGCCTAACACCGGGTGGAGGGCAAAAACCTGTATTCCCAATGCCCAGTAGATCACACGCTCGCCAAATTTGAGGCGATGCCCAAGTTCGTAAATGTTGCTGAAACGGGAAAGGTTAAATATCTGCGCCATGCGCGGATCGCGCAATGAAAGCAGCCACACCAAAAAGACACCGCCAGCAAAGAAAAGGGCCAGGGAAAGCAATGGCAGCGCCCAACCCAGCCAGCGCTGGCGGAAGCGGGCCTGCCCCCAGGCGCCCAGATTTCGGGCCAGCACCAGCAACAAGAATCCGGTCATGCCAAAAAAGCCCAACAAACCAATGCGCGAGAAACTGGCCAGCAACACCAGGAATCCCAACAAAAAAAGCACACGCTCCAGCGTCAACCAGCGCCAACGCCGGCGGCAAGCCGTGAAACCGGTCAATGTGGCGGCCAACCAGTAGGGGAAGAAAAGGACGTTGAGCATGTGCGCCAGCCAGGAGGGTTCATACGCCAACGCAGTCACCCGTTTGCGAAAGGTGGAGCGCATAAAATCGCGTACGCTAAACCAGCTCTGAACATGCACCATCCAGTCGGGGTATTGTCCGTGCCGCAGGAAGATCACCCCCGCCTGCAACAACCCCCAGCCGACCAAAAGCACGCCCGCCCAATTCAGCCAACGCAGCCAATAGACCAGGTCTTCGCGGCGGCGCGGCCCCAATGCCGCCGCCAACCAAACCGACACCCCCACGCCTAACGTCAGCGCCGCCTCCAGCGCTTCCTTCCAATAGGGGTGGGTTTTATACGGCAAGAGGGGGCGAAAAAAGGCCAGGCCGGTGCTCGACAAAGAGATGCCCACAAAAACGAGCAGAGGCGCAAAGGCCAACGGCAAGGGTTGGCGGCGCCACAACGCCTGCAAAAACAGGATGACTCCCAAGCCGGCCAACAAAAAGGAAGCCGGCGGAGCCACCAATGCGCCGCCCAGCCAACGAGAAAGCACAGGCAAACTGGTGATCGGCAAAGATAACAAAGCCACCCCCACCAGGGCAGATTGCCAACGGTTCATTTCTTCACCCCCGCTGGTAGAACGTTATCGCCAAGCCGGCCAACAACCCCAGCCCAGCGCCGGCGAGCGTCAGCCAGGCGGTGGAAAACAAGACTTTTCGCGGCGGTAGAACGCGGATCATCTCGAACTCCAGGTTCGGGCTAAAATGCCGCGCCGCCTGACGATATGCCTGGATCTCTTGCTGCAAATCATCCAGAGCGGCGGGCGCATCGGCCAGGGTTTCCCAATTTGTGCCCGCGCAGGCGTTAAAAGACGTCACGCTTTCCGCAGCTCGCAAACAGGCTTGCCAGGTGAGCCAGCGCCATTCTTCGCGTTGGGCCAGGTGGGCAGCCTCCAGATAAGATTCCGCTGTCTCCAGCGACCGCTGCGCCCAGATCTCAGCCAGCGCTGCGGCGCTGTCGGCATCATGCGTCCAAACCGTCAACAACCAGCGGCTTTCAAACCGCTGAATACGCGCTTCCTCGGCCTCGGTGGGCGCCAGTTGTTCAAAAACAGCCTCCACCCAGCCCAGCGTATCTTCGCGCAATAACATGGTGAGCGTTTCCACCTGGCGCTCCTCGGCGTAGGCAGCATCATCCAGACGAACCCGAATGACAGCAGCGCTCTCATAGAGTGGCGGCCACAGATAAGCGCCCCCCAGGCCCAACAAACCGCCCAGCGCCATTGAAATAAACAACAAAAACCAGCGTTTACGCAAGTTTCGCAGCCAAGTTTCAGTTTCCATTTCTTCCCTCCAGCCAAAACACCATGCCCAGGGCAGCAACAAACAAGGTGGCAAACAGGAGATTGGCCTGCCAGGGGGGCAATAAAAAGGCAATAAACGCCAACGAGCCAACAACAACAGCGCCTATGTGTAACGCTACCACGGCCCGGCGTGGTTCAAGGCCTATACGCGTCAGGCGGTGATAGGTGTGATCGCGCCCGGCACGAAAAGGGGCCGCGCCGCGCCGCAGACGCGAAAAGACAACCAGCGTAGTATCGAAGATCGGCACGGCCAGGATCAGCACAGGAACAAACCAGGATGAAGCTTGCGGGCGTCCGCCGGGCGTAAAGAGCAAGGCCATCACCGCCAGCAGATAACCGAGGCTTTGTGCGCCCGAATCGCCCAAAAAAAAGCGCGCCGGTGCAGCGTTGTAAAAATACAACCCGATAACAATGCCCAGCAGCAAGGCCAGGAGACGGAGCAATCGTTCGTCTCCGGCAGACAGCACCATCAACATCATGAACGCCAAAGAGATGCCGCTGATGCCTACCAGCAAGCCATCCATGCTGTCGATCAGGTTGAAGGCATTGGTCATGCCAACGACCCAAAACAAGGTGATGCCCATATTGGCAGCATTGCTCCAAAAAGCGCCCATGTCCAGAAAGGCGGGCTTGATCATTCGCACAGAAACATCCAACGCCAGCAAAGACGAGGCGGCCAACACCTGACCGGCCAGCTTCGCGTGGGGAGAAAGGCGGCTTTTATCATCCCACAGGCCAAAGAGAAAAATGATCGCCAGCCCGGGCCAAATGCGCCAGAAGGTTATCGCCGCCTGGCGGTCGAACGCCAAACCCACCACCAGAGAGGCTGCCAACGTCAAACCGCCGGCCAGGGGGGTGGGACGGTCGTGCTGCTTGTGCGGCAACGCCCCGGGCACGTCGATCAGACCGTATCGCCAGGCCAGGCGGATCGCTCCTGCCCCCAGCAGCAAAGAGGCCGTCAGACCAACGATCAAATTGATGAAGAGGGCAAGCGGATACAGGCTCATGGGCAAGTCAACTCTTCCAGGCCGGCCCGCCGATAAACGGCCAGGGTACCGGCGACCACCCGTTCCACAGAAAAACGCCGGGCAAACTTTCGCGCTGCCGCGCCCATCTTGCGGCGTCTCTCCGGGTGGACAATCAGGTCTTCCAGCGCGGCGGCCAGGGCTTCCGCATCTCGCAGGGGGACGAGCAGCCCCGTTTCTCCCGACACAACAGCATCCCGGCAGCCAGGCGCATCGGTCGTCACCACCGGGCGGGCGCAAGCCGCCGCCTCGATCAACGATTTGGGCAAGCCCTCGCGGTAAGAAGGCAGGCAAACAATATGGGCGGACGCAAAAACCTGTGCCATATCGTCGCGCCAGCCCCACCATTCTACCATTCCGGCGCGTTGCCAGGCCTGCAATTGCTCGCGCGGCACCGCCGAGGGATTGCCATCATACGTATCGCCGACCAGCACAAAACGGGCCCCCACGCCACGGCGACGCAAAATTCCTGCCGCCTGCACAAATTCACCGACGCCCTTATCCCAGAGCAGACGCGCCGCCAGCATGACCACCGGCTCCCCGTTCGGCTCCGGCTGCGGCCGGAAGTGTTCCAGGTCCACGCCGGAGCTGGGGATGAGCGTCGTCTGAGGTTCGGTCACCAACCGATGGCGTAAGAATACATCTCTGTCATCCTGGTTCTGAAAAATGACCTGCGTCTCTCGCATTATCCAACGATACGCCAGCATCGCCAGACGGCGCAGCACACGCCTTTTGACGCCACCTTCGCCAAAGAGATACCCCAGCCCGGTAACTGCATTGACGACCTGCGGCACATCCGCCAAACGCGCCGCCAGAGAGCCATAAAGCACCGGTTTGACGGTGAAATGATGCACCAGCGCCGGACGTTCCCGCCGGTATAACGCAGTGATTTCTCCAAGAGTACGCAATTCGGTCAACGGGTTGAGGCTGCGGCGCGCTAACGCCAGCGGCACAAAACGAAACCCGGCATCCTGAAGGCGGGCAGCGTAGGCATCCGGCGGGGCAACGAAGAGCACTTCAGCGCCGCATTCGCGCAGAGTCTGCGCCAGCGGCAGGCGGAAGTTCCAGAGATACCAGGCCGTGTTGGCGAATAGAATGATTTTCATAACAGGCTGCGATAGAGCGCGGCGTATTGCTGCGCAACGGTTTCCAAAGAAAATTCACGGGCGATACGCTGCCGGGCTTGCATTCCCAGCGCTTGCCGCGCTTCCGGCGGCAACGCCAGCAGACGCAGCATGGCATCGGCCAGCGCATCCTGGTCACCGGGCGGGACGATGAAACCGGTCTCGCCGATGATGCGGGCAGCATCGCCAACGTCCGTGCTGACGCAGGGCACGCCACAGGCCATCGCCTCTCCGAGGACGTTGGGGAACCCCTCCAGAAAAGAGGCCAACACCAGCCCATCGAGGGCCGCATACCAGCGCGGCATCTTCGTGCAGGGGCCTTGCAATCTAAAGGAATTTTTGTGCGCGGCTGGCAACCACGCCTGTACTTGGGGATTATCCGCTGTTATTCCTGGCCCGCATAGCAAAAAATGTACGTCACCTCGAACTGAGAGCACCTTCTCAGCCGCGGCAAAGAAGATATCGTGCCCCTTGATGGGGTGCAACCGGGCAAACAAACCCAACAAAGGCGCGCCTTCTGGCAAGCCCAGCTTCTTCCGCACCTGCGAACGAACCCCGGGCATTGGACGAAATACATCCGTACTAAAACCGTTAGGGATGTAATCCAGTTTATGGCGTGGAAACCCCATACGTACATAGTCGTTCAGTGTGGCGGCAGCATTTACAACCACCCTTTGAGGACGCTCAGAACGCGCTGCCAATGCATTCAAACGCATCACTGTACGCGTAGTGAATTTCAGGCGTTTCGCATCTCGAGGCGATTGACGCAGTCCCCAAATCTGGGCTCTCCGGCTGTCAGCCAGCCATGCCACCAAATTGGCATGATACATCCAGCTGTGCACCACATCGGGCTGCCATTCCCGTAAAATGCGGTGCAAATGGCGCAAGCCTCGCCATGTGAGGCGACCGCGCGGCATATGCAAAGCTGTCACCGGTATCCCCAAGGCGGCAATCCGCTCGCCATACACACCTTCATCCGTCAAGGAGACCACGCGGAAGGTAAAATCTGTCTCCGACAATTTCCCCAGAAGGCGGTAGAGCGCTGTCTCCGCGCCGCCCAACCCCAGCCCGGTGATAACGTGCAGCACCTTAGGCATCGCGGCCAGCCAGCACGTTCAGGTAGCGGTCAGCAATGGTTTCCACGCGAAAATCCTGCGCCCGCTGGCGCAAAGCATCTTCCGGTTTCGGATGATCCAGCGCCTCGCGCAAGGCAGCCGCCACCGCCTGCGGGTCGCCGACGGGCGGCAGCCAGCCGTATTCACCTTCCATCAGAATTTCCGCCGGACCGCCGGGACAGTTGGTCGCCACGACTTGCGTCCCGCAGGCCAAAGCTTCCACCAGCACAATGC
>WGAD01000323.1 GCA_015489255.1 Anaerolineales bacterium
ATGTATAAACTGGTGCTCATCTTCGCTCCGCCGGAAGAACCGGACGCCTTTCAACAGGGCTGGCAGACCTTTTTGCGCTATTCCGAGGCCATGCCCGGGCTGCGCAAGGAGACCGTCTCGCACGTGGACGCCCTCTTGCAAGGGCAGCCCGGGATCCACATGATCCACAACCTGTATTTCGATTCGCGCGCCGCCCTGGAAGAGGCGCTTAAATCCCCTGCCGGGCAAAAGGCCGGCGCCCACCTTCAGGCCTTTACCCGTGGGCAGGTGACCATCCTCCTGGCGGAACACCGCGAAGCCCACGAAGACGAATTTCGTCGCCACATAGACCCGCCCCCTCAAACCCCTGAAGCAGAAGGAGGCTGACCATGTTCAAGCGCCGCAAAGACGCCGAAGAAGCCATGAAAAAGGCAGGCCGCCTGCCCCCCGGCCAGGCACTGACTGAAAAATTTCCCGTTTTGCACTATGGCCCCATCCCCGAATTCAACGCCGCCACCTGGGATTTCCGCGTCTGGGGGCTGGTGGAGGAAGAACGCCGCTGGACGTGGGACGAATTTCAGCAGCTGCCGCGCACCCGCGTGGTGATGGATATCCACTGCGTGACGCGCTGGAGCAAGTTCGACACCGTTTGGGAAGGTGTGTCGCTGCGCACGCTGTTCGAGAGCGGCCTCGTCCGGCTGCAGCCGGAAGCCCGTTACCTGATCGAACATGCAGAATACGGCTACACCACCAACCTGCCCCTGGAGGTCGCCCTGCAGGACAATTTCCTGCTGGCGACGCACTATAACGGTGAACCGCTGACGCCGGAGCACGGCTACCCTCTGCGGGCGGTCATCGGGCACATCCCCGGGCGGGATGACTTGCAAACGCCCTATTTCTGGAAAGGGGCCAAGTGGCTTCGCGGGCTGGAGTTCACCCGCGAAGACCGCCCCGGCTTTTGGGAACAAGCCGGCTACCACAACCGCGCCGACATCTGGAAAGAAGAACGTCTTTGGCGCTGAAAGAAAAAAAACCGCGGCCAGACCGCGGTTTTTTTGCTGGTGCGCTGCCGTTGGGATTCAATAACGCAGCAAACCGCCAATGCCCGTCTGGGCGAGGGAGGGGTTATCGCGCACCACGTCCACCTCGCCGCCATCCGCCAGCACACGCCGGACAGCCATTTCCACCGCATCGGCGATCGGTTCAAATTCGCGCTCACAGAAGGGGCAGCGCTCGAGCGTCTGCGTGGTCAGGTAGCCGCACCCTGCACAACGCCAGCCGCCGGCCTCGTACCCTTCATACACGACCAGAGTTTGTACCCGTCCTTCGTGAACGGCGGACAACGTATCGTCCAAACCGACGACGCCGTTTTCACCTTTGGCGGCCAGGGTAAAGACCTGTTCCACCAGGCGTTCTTCTTGTTGCCGCTCAGCCGCCTCACCCAGGGCCAGGACGCGCTCGCGCAAGTCGTTGAAACCGGCGGACATGTTCACGTTGATGTGACCGACGACCAGGCTTTGCCAGCGTTTGGGCAACAAGGCGCGGAACTCGGCCACGTTCTCATCTGTGCCGGCTAAAACAATCTTGCGCACCCGTTTTTCGGCAAAGAAGCGGTCGGCAAATTCTGCGGCTTCCTTCAGGTTGCGCAGGATCTGCTCACGCGTCCGGTCATCGCCTCCGCCGCGCCGCCCGCTGGCGGCGGAGCCGCTTTCTCGGGTCTGCCGAATCGATTCGCCCAACACGCCTTCCTGTTCCACCAGTTCGCCCAGATGGAAGAAAAAGAGGCGCGCGCCCTGCTTGTCGACCAGGACGATGCCATAATAGCCGTAGTTGTCCATCAGATTGGCCAGCGGTTTGATGTACGGGCGGGGCGCG
Source organism: Anaerolineales bacterium (assembly GCA_015489255.1). GTDB lineage: Bacteria > Chloroflexota > Anaerolineae > Anaerolineales > Villigracilaceae > S143-42. The sequence continues at coordinate 1,855 of WGAD01000323.1, forward strand.
ACGAACAACCGGCTGGCGACCGGCAGCGCCAGCGGCCAGGCGCGAAAGAAGCCATCGGTCTGCGAGGAGAAGATCGCCAGGCCGCGGCCACGCCAATCCCATTCTAGTTCGACAAAGCGGGAAACGGCGGCTTCATCCTCCGGCAACCCCGCCTTCTTGAGTAAGTTTTTCAAGGCGATCTTCACCGCTTCGGTGCGGTTTTCCACGGCGTCGGTGTTGAGGTAAAGGCTCAACACCGGGCCGTTTCCTGCGTAATCGAGCAGGGACTGCAAAGCAACGTCACCGAACATACCAACCCTCCTTGTGGAAACCGGAGAAAAAAGCCCGTTCAACCAGGCTCAGGGGCGGCTGCCCAGCGTGACGGGAATATCCAAAGACTCGCCATCGCGCAAAACGGTAAAGACGATGGTATCGCCCGGTTGTTTGTTGTTGATGAGGTAACGCAGCAATTCGTCGAAGCGCCGAATCGGCTGCCCGTCGGCTGCTACGATGAGGTCGCCGCCCGCCGGCAAACCGGCAAAGCCGCTTGGCCTGTCGCCGCCGCGCAAACCGGCTTTATCGGCCGGGCTGCCTTCCACCACTTCCAGCACATAGGCGCCAGTCGTCTGCGGTAATTGCAGGGCTTCGATTTGTGGCAGACTTAAATCGTCCAGGGCGGCAATGCCGATGTAAGGATATTCATACTCGCCCGAGGCGATCAGGTGCGGCGTCACCCGTTTGACGATGTTGATGGCGATCGCAAAGCCAACGCCGGAGTTCGAGGGCTCGCCGC
>WGAD01000324.1 GCA_015489255.1 Anaerolineales bacterium
CAGCAACCGCGCGGCCAGGAATTCCTGAAAGGTCAGGTGGGCGAACTGGAAAAGCCCGGCCTTTTCTTCCAGCACGCCGCCCCGGCTGCGGACGGCCACGATGAACTGTTCCAGGTTTTCGGGCTTCAGTTTTGCGGACAAAATTTCTTTCAGACGCGCTTCGTCGATGGCTGCGCCGTCTTCCCCACCGCGGTGCATTTCCAGCGCCAGATAGCTCAGCCAGTCGCGCTGTTCTTCCCACGGGCCGCCCCAGTTGACCAGCACCTGCCGGGTGGGGTCGTCATCCAGGTATTGCGCCTGCAAAATGACCTTGATAACCGCCTCGTAAAGCCGCGCCCGCTCGCGGGGCAGTTCGGCCTCGCCCCATTTGACGCTCACCACCATAGTAACCATCAGCGGCGTGCGAATCAGGGGCGGCTGTTTCATGCGCGCGTAGCGGGCGTTGATGGCGCGGATGGCCTCTGTAATTTCCTGCGTTTGTGCAGCGACCTGCTCCGGGTAAAGTTGCTGGCACCAGTTCCGCACCAGGGCTTCAATCTGCTCGTCTTCCAGCGGGAGCACATCCAGCCGCAGGAAGTCATCGCTGAAAATGGCGTTTTCGCGGTAGCCCGATTCGCGCGCCGTGACGATGAAAAGGTTGCCCGGGTAAACTTCATCGGCCAGTTTTTCCACTTCTTCCCGCACCTGGCCGCGGGCTTCGCCGCTGACGACTTCGTCCAGTCCATCCAGCATCACCAGGCAGCCGCCGCCGCGCAGCAGGCGGTCGAAAAAGTCCTCCGCAAGAGACTCATCCGCCACCCGCACCGACTGGCTGCGTTTCATCAGATACCACAGGATGAAACCGGCCAGCGTGCCCGGGTGGGCGCGGGTAAGCACCTGCTCGGGGGCCTGCTCCACCAGGCGCAGGTATTCACGGCGGTAACGTAGCGGCACGATAATCGGGAAGAGCGTTGTGCGGCCTTCGGGTAGGTCAAAAGGAAGCGCCTGACCGTCTTTTGCATGGGCTGCCAGGGCTGCGGCCAGGTAAGCCAGCAGGGTGCTCTTGCCGCTCCCTGCCCCGCCGATGACCGCCAGCCTGTGATTCAAGGTCAAAAGCGATGGAAGCGCAATCTTTTCCCCCTCCTGCCGCCGAGATTCCACGAGTTTCAGGAAGGCTTTTTGCCGGGCCATGGGGTCTTCCCCAAAATCGGCGGCCAGGGATTCAACCTCTGCCCGCCGCGGCGGCACGAATCGCTGCAGGGCCAGTGGAACAAAGACATCGGCCAGTTGGCGCTTGGGTTTTTCCCCCACACTCTGCAGGCTTTCCAGGCCATACAGGCGCGCCTTGCCGTAGGCATGGCTCACCCAGGTCAGGTAATCATGCAGCATCTGCTTGAAGGTGGCCTCATCCAGGCGCGGTTTGCCCGGCGCGCGCTGATACACTGCATACATCACGCCGGTATTGATAATGGCCTGCTCTGCATTGCCGCCGATAGCCACCCCCTGCTGCCCCACAGCCATGCTCCCGTCTTGGGCCGCGGCGCCGCTGCCCTGCACCTCGGCCTGATAACGGGCCAGTTGCGCCCGCAGCGCCTGCAAGGTGGCCTCAATTTGTTCATCGGGCAGGATGCCGCGCAGCGCTTCCTGGGCGGCAATGGCCTGCTTCAGACGGGCTATTTCATCCTGTGGGTTCATTCATAGCCTCCTTGAGCCTTGGCAGGGTGCCAACTCAAGCGTTTTCCCTGGCGGGTGGGCAGCGCTCGGTCGTCGCACCATGTCGTGGGCAGATATGCAACGCGATTGCACATTTGCCCACTGCTAAAAGTGACGTGAGATAGTTGACCGGTGCGCTCTTGTCGGCCATTTTTGCCATGCCGTCTCTTTGCATTTTTCGCTTCTCGCCATAACGGCTCTTTTTATTTTTCGCGGCCCGCCTTCGGCGGGGAGGGGCGGCGGCATTCGCCGCCGCGGTTCAGAGTTTCAGAGCCCAGAGTTTTCAGAGGGCAGAGTGCATGGGGGCGAACACCACCCGAAATCCGAGGCCCCTGTCCCAGGTAAGTGGATCTGTCGCAAGGCGGACAACAACATGTGCACCCTCGCGGCCGAATCCAAAGAAACCGCCGCGCATCACCCGGCGGTCATCTGAGGGAGCGTCCAGATCCTCCCGCCCATCGGTAGGGTCGTAAGGGTAGCCAAAACCGGGCTTTCTCCAATCCTTTCCCCACAGACTGCGGGTCCACTCCCACACGTTGCCGCTCAGGTCCAGCACACCGTAGGGCGAAGCGCCAGTCGGGAAAACGCCTACCGGTGCAGTGTCATCCATGCCCAACTCACTGGAATTGCAACGCCCCGCTTCAAAGGTGTTGCCCCATGGGTAAATGCGGCCGTCGGCGCCGCGGGCGGCTTTTTCCCATTCGGCTTCGCTGGGCAGGGTAATCGGCTTCCCCGTCACTTCGCTCAGCCAGCGGCAGTATGCCATGGCATCGTACCATGAAACATTGACCACAGGGTGAAGTTCCTTGCCGCGGGGCACACGCCCGTTCCGCCAATGTTCCGGGGGCGCGTACCCGGTTGCCTGCACAAAGAGGGCATACTGGGCGTTGGTAATCGGCACACGGGCTATATAGAAGGTTGGCAGGTACACTTTGTGCTGAGGCTGTTCAGCCTCTCTCACTATAGTCTCTTTTCGCGGATCGCTACCCATTAAAAACACTCCAGCGGGAATCTCCACCCAATCCGGTTCGCCATAGGGCAGGCTCCAGTAACGGGCTG
>WGAD01000325.1 GCA_015489255.1 Anaerolineales bacterium
GAGATAACCGCTGAAAGCATCTAAGCGGGAAACTTGCCTCAAGATAAGGTCCCTCATCCCGTCAAGGGAGTAAGACCGCAGGGAGACTACCTGCTAGATAGGCGGCAAGTGTAAGCGCAGCAATGCGTTGAGCTAAGCCGTACTAATGGTCGAGGGCTTCTGCACCTGCGTGGTGCGGGGAATTTGGTGTTTTTCGGTGACGGCGCGTTTCCGCCTTCTATTCAGTCACGACAATGTGAAATCAGTCCCTTGGTGATTGGAGCGGCAGGGGTACACCTGGTTACATTCCGAACCCAGAAGTTAAGCCTGCCAGCGCCGATGGTACTTGGGGGGAAGCCCCCTGGGAGAGTAGGTCATCGCCAAGGGACTTTTCTTTTGCAAAGAGCGCCCGCAAGGGCGTTTTTTGCTTGCTTTTCTTCCTCTTGCAGTTTCTGTGGCTCAGTGCAGGAAGCGCGTGGATGCTGCTTGTCAAATCGTTCCGACGCAAGGCTTTTGACATTTCTTGAAGCTCCCGCAAGGGTTTGGCTTTGCGTTTCTTGTGAATTATGTTATAATAGCCACCGTCGCAGACAGTTCTCACAGGAGCGTGCCCTGGCATTGATTCTTCTTTTCTTGAACTTTAGAGAGAGACGCTCGGCGCTGTCTGCACGCCGAGATTTTGCTTTTAATTCCCAAAGGAAGGGAGGTGAGTTGCGTGCCGACCGTGGTATTACGTCCCAATGAATCACAAGAGCAGTTGCTCAAACGGTTTCGCAAAAAGGTCGTCAAAAGCGGCGTCTTGAGTGTGGTGCGGCGCAAGCGCTGGTATGTTTCCAAGAGTGAACTGCGCCGCATGGAGAAGAAGAAGGCTATCCGCCGGATGCGCCGCCGCCAGCGTAGAAATTGATTTTCGTTTCAGGAGGCTTACTGTGGCAAAAGAAGAAACCATCCAGGTAGAAGGTACGGTGGTGGAGGCCCTACCAGGCACCCAGTTCCGGGTGAAGCTGGATAACGGGCACGAGATCCTGGCTTATCTTTCTGGGAAAATGCGCAAGTATTACATCCGTATCTTGCGGGGGGACCGCGTGCGGGTGGAGATGTCGCCTTACGACTTGTCGCGAGGTCGCATTACCTATCGTTACAAAAAACAACGGCATTCCAATACATAGCGCTCACGGGCTTCTTTGCCGTGGGTAAGCCCCCTGAAGACCAAAAAGCAGCCTCTGTGGCCAGAGGCTGCTTTTTGTGTGTGGAAGAAGTGTTTCAGGGCATGTCTGTGTAGGTGTTGAGGGTATCTATATAGTTGGCACGGCGTAAACCCTGGCTGCGTCCCAGGGATTGATCGCTCATGCTGCCTTGCATTTGTTCTATGCTTTCGTAGTCGTGGCTGTTCATCCAGGCAAGGAGTTCGTCGTTCAGCTCGCGGACGCGCTGGGGGCCTTTTTGCAACAGCTCCGAGGCCAGCATGGTAACTTTCGCGCCCGCCATCATGGCTTTCAGGACGTCTTCTGCTGTGTGGACGCCTGTGGTCAGCGCAAAATCTACCTCTACACGACCGTGGAGCAGGGCAATCCAGCGCAGTGGCAGCCGCAGTTCCGCCGATGTGCTGAGCTGCAAATTGGGCACGACTTCCAGGTTTTCAATATCCAGATCGGGCTGGTAGAAGCGGTTGAAGAGGACGATCCCCTGGGCGCCTGCCTCGGCGGTGCGTTGGGCGAAGTTGGCTACACTGGTGAGGAAGGGGCTGAGTTTGACGGCCAGGGGGATGTGGATGCTGCCGGCCACGTCGCGGATCAGCTGCAGGTACGTTTCTTCGATCTCCGCGCTGCTGCGCGCCGGATCGTCTGCCAGGTAGTAGATGTTCAATTCCAGTGCGTCGGCGCCGGCGGCTTCGATCTTTTGCGCCCATTCAATCCAGCCGCCGCTGGTGACGCCGTTCAGGCTGCCGATGATCGGCACCTGGACGGCATCTTTCAGGCGCTTGATGTGTTCCAGGTATTTTTCGCCGCCCAGGCTGTAGAGGCCGTGATCGGGCAGGTAGGTGGCGGCTTCGGGGGTGCTTTCGGTGCCGTAGCTCAGGTAGTGGTCCAGTTCCAGGCTTTCGTGGGTGATTTGCTCCTCGAACAGGGAGTAGAGCACAACGGCGCCGACGCCGGCAGCCTCCAGGGCTTTGACGGTCTCCACTTTTTTCGAAAGCGGGGAGGCCGAGGCCACAACCGGGCTGGCGAGAGTAAGGCCGAGGTAGTTGGTTTGTAATTGGTTCATGTTTTTCCTCCTTGCGGATGGCAAAAGGCACAGGCCGAGAAGCCTGTGCCTTTTTGGCGAAAGCCTTATTTTTCCGAGGCGTGCATTGCCGCCATTTGCTTGTACAGATTCCAGCGCTTGATGACTTCTTCTTGCGCGGCTTGCATCAGCTGCTCGGCGCGATCTTCATCCATTTGCAGGAGCATTCGGTAGCGGGTTTCGTTGTAGGCGTAGTCCTTGAGCGGGATCTTCGGATCTCGGGAATCGAGGATCAGGGGGTTCTTGCCCTGGGCGGCCAGGGCCGGGTTGTAGCGGAAGAGCGGCCACAGCCCGGCTTGTACGGCGAGTTTCTGCTGTTCCAGCCCTTTGGAGATGTCGATGCCGTGGGCGATGCAGTGGCTGTAGGCGATGATCAGGGATGGGCCGTCGTAGGCTTCTGCTTCGCGGATGGCTTTCAGGGTTTGGGTGTCGCTGGCGCCCATGGCGATGCGGGCGACGTACACGTAACCGTAAGACATGGCCATCATCCCCAGGTCTTTCTTCGGGATGGCCTTGCCGTTGGCGGCAAATTTGGCGGCGGCTGCCAGCGGGGTGGCTTTGGACGACTGGCCGCCGGTGTTGGAGTAGACTTCGGTATCGAGCACCAGGACGTTGACGTTGCGGCCGGAAGCCAGCACGTGATCGAGGCCGCCGTAGCCGATGTCGTAGGCCCAACCGTCACCGCCGATGATCCAGACGCTCTTTTTGACCAGCATATCGGCCACGGACAGCAGGTCTTTGGCTTTCGGGTCGTCCACCTGGGCCAGGCGCTCTTTGAGCAAGGCAACCCGTTCGCGCTGGGCCTGGATGCCGGCCTCGTCGGACTGGTCGGCGTTGAGCAGATCGTGGACGAGTTCTTCTCCTACCAGGCCAGCAAACTGGGGCAGGAGCTCGCGGGCGTATTCGGTTTGCTTGTCGATGGTCAGGCGCATGCCCAGGCCAAATTCGGCGTTGTCTTCGAAGAGCGAGTTCGACCAGGCCGGCCCGCGCCCATCCTTGTTTTTGGTCCAGGGTGTGGTGGGCAGGTTGCCGCCGTAGATTGACGAGCAGCCCGTTGCGTTGGCGACAATAGCCCGATCGCCGAAGAGCTGGGTGACGAGCTTGATGTAAGGGGTCTCGCCGCAGCCCGCGCAGGCGCCGGAGAATTCAAACAGCGGTTGCAGCAGCTGGCTGTTCTTGACGGTGGTCGGCA
>WGAD01000326.1 GCA_015489255.1 Anaerolineales bacterium
GTACAATAGGGATACATTTTCGCACCAGACAGGAGTGAACTATGCCTGAAGCCGTCATTGTCGATGCCGTGCGCACGCCGATCGGAAATTTCCGCGGCGCGCTGGCGGCTGTGCGGCCAGACGACCTGGCCGCGCTGGTTTTGCAAGCCATTGTAGAGCGCAACCGCCTGGATCCGGCGCTGGTAGAAGAAGTTTATCTGGGGTGCACCAACCAGGCGGGCGAAGACAACCGCAACGTGGCGCGCATGGCTGTGTTGCTGGCCGATTTCCCGGTCAGCGTGGCGGCGGTCACGTTGAATCGGCTCTGCGCTTCCGGGTTGAACGCGGTCAACATGGCGTACCGGGCGATCAAAGTGGGCGAAGGGGATGTGTTCATCGCCGGCGGAGTGGAGTCCATGTCGCGCGGGCCGTACTCCATACCCAAACCGGAAATGGCCTACCCCTACGGCAACCAGGTGATGTGGGATACCTCGTTTGGTTGGCGCTACCCACACCCGAAGATCAACCGCTTGTATGGCACCGAAGCCATGGGAGAGACAGCCGAGAACATCCAGGAAATGACCGGCATCACCCGCGAGGAGCAAGATGCCTTTGCCCTGGAAAGTCATCGTCGCGCGATTGCCGCGATGGATGCCGGCCGCTTTGACGACGAAATCGTCCCGGTGCCAGTGCCGCAACGCAAGGGCGACCCGATCCTGGTGCGCGAGGACGAGCGGCCGCGGCGCGATACCAGCATGGAAAAACTCGCGCGGCTGAAGCCGGCTTTTCGCAAGAACGGCACGGTGACGGCGGGAAACGCTTCCGGGCTGAACGATGGCGCGGCTGCCGTGCTGGTGATGAGCGCAGAAAAGGCGCGGGAACTCGGCCTCAAGCCGCTGGCGCGCATTCTCTCTTCGGCGGCGGCCGGCGTTGAACCGCGTACCATGGGGCTGGGGCCCATTCCGGCCACACGCAAAGCCCTGGCGCGGGCTGGTTTGACGATGGATGACATCGGGCTAATCGAGTTGAACGAGGCCTTTGCCGTTCAATCGCTGGCTGTGATGCGCGAACTGGGCATGCGCCATGAAATCACCAACGTAAACGGCGGCGCAATTGCCCTGGGGCATCCGCTGGGCTGCTCCGGTGCCCGCATTTTGACCGCCCTCATTCACGAGATGAAACGCCGCGCACCGTATGAAAAACGACCCTACTACGGGTTGGCGACTCTGTGCGTGGGCGTGGGGCAAGGGGAGAGCACGATCATCGAATGGATAGGCGATGAAACTGCCTGAAAGGAGTTTATAGATGAATAAGCGTTTTCTCTGGCTGTTGCTGATGGTGTCTCTACTGGCCGGTTGTGCCCTGCCTTCGCCGCCCCCGCCGCCGGCTCCGCCGACGGCCACCCCGTTGCCGCCCACGCCAACCGCTTCGCCGGATGGCGCAACGGAGGCGCCGACGCCCACGGTAACGCCGGTCGCGGTGGCTGAGGGGCTGGATACGGTCTCCCCCTTCAATCTTTTGGACATCCACTTTGTGGATGCCGATAATGGCTGGGCGCTGGATGAAGCCTACCTCTTGCGCACCGAAGACGGCGGCCTCACCTGGCTGGACGCCTCGCCGGGCGACCTGGCCCCTGGGCCGGATGCGACGGCTTTCTTCCTGGATGCCGAGCGCGCCTGGCTGTTGATAGCCAACGAAGGCGGCACTTCTGGCAGTCTATATCGCACCGAAGACGGCGGCCTCACCTGGCAGGTTTTCACGGCGCCGCTGGCCTATGGCTGGCTGCAATTTCTCGATGCGCAGACGGGCTTCGCCCTGACTGATCTCGGCGTGGGGACGGGTTCGATGGCGATCGCCCTCTACAAGACCACGGACGGCGGGGAAACCTGGACGCAGGTGTACACCAACGACCCGAACCTGCCAGATGCCCGCGAGGATGTGCCGTTGAGCGGCATCAAGGAAGGCTTTTTCTTCCGCTCGCCAGAAGTCGGCTGGATCACCGGCACCACCTACGCCACCGGACGCAGTTATGTGTATAAGACGGAAGACGGCGGCCTCACCTGGAGCGAACAGCCGCTCTCCTTGCCCGCTGGTTTTGCGGAAGCCTTTGTGCTCACCGATCCGCCGGTCTTCTTCAGCCAGTACAACGGCCTGATGTCCGTCACTTTGAGCAGCGACGTGGCGGCGCAGGTCATCTTCTACACCCTGGATGGCGGCCAAACCTGGCAGGCCGGTTTCCCGCTCAATTTCAGCGCCCAGGCGGTCTTCATCCCTCCGCTGAACGTCTATCTGTGGGATGGCGGAGAGACGATGTACGTCAGCCTGGATGGCGGCAATACCTGGACGACACGGACGACCAGCCTGAACTATCCAGGCGATTTGCTGGCCGTTTCGTTTGCCGATTTGCGCCACGGCTGGGTCGTCATCCTGAACGACGACGGTGAACCGGAACTCTACCGTTCGCTAGACGGCGGGGAAACCTGGGAGCGGTTGTGGCCTTGAGAACCAGGTGGTTGACACTCGGGGTGTTGTTGCTGTTCGTCGGTTGCGAGGCCGCGCCTGCCTCGCAGCCGACGCCTACCGCCACCCTGGCCGCTGCGGCGGCCAGTCCGCGCCCGACCGCCTTCGCTGCCCCCACGCGCGAGATAGGGACGGCGACGGCCTTTCCGCCGACGGCCACGCCCTTCCCGCCCCCGGACGAGGCTGCCCTGGAACAGGCGACCATCGTCCTGCCGGAAACCGGCGCCATCACCCTGCAAGACGGAGGTTATGCCCGTGAGGGCGTGCAGGTGGCGTTGTTGGCCTGGCGCACAGGCTGGCTGGCCTTTAACGGCGGCATGGACGCGGTGGCCGCCGTCAGTTTGAATACGGGCGGCAGCGGCCATTTCATCTATCTGGTTGCTTTGTACAATGAAGGTGGCCGCCTGACGCAACGCGAAAACGCTGCTTTCCTGGGCGATCGGATCCAGGTGGAAGACCTCTCTATTTGGGAAGGGCGGCTGGTGGTGGAAGCCGTTGTACACTGGGCGGATGAGCCGTTGTGCTGCCCGACGAAGCGGGTGCGCCAAACCTACCGCAATGTGGATGGCGCCTGGCGCCTGGAAGGCGTGGCCACCCATTTCCCGGAGGGCGTCACGCATACGATTTCTCTCTTGCGGGTGGGGGCGCCGGATCCCGGTTCCGTGCAGGTATATGGGATTGTATCGGTGATGCCATTCGAAAACACGCTGACTTATCGTTGGTTGGCTGTGGAGACGCGAGAGCTGTTAGGGCAAGGCGCTTTGATGACAACGCCAGACAACCTCGAAGAAATGGGAGGCCCAGGACACTTTGAGGCTTCCATTCCCTTGCCGGATGTCCCCTCGGGGCAGCGGGTGGAATTGCAGATCCTGGAACTCAGCATGCGCGATGGTTCTGTGATCGCCCAGCAATCTGCCTGGGTGCAGCTGCCGTGATCAGTCATACGAAGGAGACAGGCAATGCCTCAGCTCGATAAATTGGCTTTGCGAAACAAGTTTTTCAACATGGACTGCGTTCAAGGGGCCAGCGAATACATCCAGGACGGAGTGGTCGATCTGATTGTCACCGATCCTCCCTACGGCATTGCCGGGGACAGGTTGGACAAACATTACAATCGCAAAGAGGAATTTGTCATCGATGGGTATGTTGAAGTCCCTCGTGAACAGTATTTCGCCTTTTCACGGGCGTGGATACAACAGGCTGCGCGCATCTTGCGCCCGGGCGGCAGCATCTATATCGTTTCCGGATATACCAATTTGCCGGATATTTTGAACGCTTTGCGGGAGACGAATTTACGCGAAGTAAATCACATCATCTGGAAATACAACTTTTGGGTATATACGCGGCGAAAATATGTTTCTTCGCACTATCACATTTTGTATTACGTCAAACCGGGCGGCCAGGTGACCTTCAACACTTTCTGCCGGTTTGGCCCGGATGAACGCGATACCGATGGTCGTTCACTGAATTATCG
>WGAD01000327.1 GCA_015489255.1 Anaerolineales bacterium
GACAGAGGCATGATGGTGTACACATGGAGCGGCACTGGATCGGGGATAAAAGCCGTTAACCAGGGCAGGCTGAGCGTGTGATTGTAATTGTAGAAGACTTCCACCACCAGGGCGCCGGTAGCAGGCGAGCCAGCGGTCAATCGCTGGCTGATGGTTGTGTTATCGAGGGTGGATGAACGGTTGTTGAACCAGCGCCATTCTCCTGAACCCGATGGGTAACGGGATATGGTGCCTGAATCTGTGATGCTGAGCACCGAAATTACGATGTCGTCGGAAGTGGGGTCCAGTTCCAGCGGCTGAATGGCTTCGATGACGGTGGCGGCTGCGCTTTGGTAGAAGTCTTCGTTATCGCAGTTGGCATCGCCATCGAAGCTGCAGTCCTGGCCTGGCGGCGGCTCCTCGAAAGGGGTAAAGTTGCTGAACAGCCGCGCCGATTCGCGTGTGCCGTCCAGCAAGTTGAGGTAATAGTTGAGCATGAAACCAAATTCTGCAATGGACACCGTCAGCATGATGAGCAGAGGGACGAAGATGGCAAACTCAACCAGGCTTTGCGCGCGGCGTCTGGAGGTTGGTTTCTTGTAGTTCTTCCATTTCATAGTCTTTTTCTCCACTATCACTGTATCCGGCTTGCCAGGAAACTGCACTAGTACTTTCGTCCTATTGTGCCCTCTGGCAAGCCAGCTATTTTTGAGCAGCGCAACATTATACCAGCAAGGGCGCGGGGCAAAATGACAACTTCTATACAAAATAGAAAAGCAGCCAGCGACTGGCTGGCTGCTTTCCATGCGGTGGAGAAAGCGCTTATTGGGCGATGGAAATCTCCGGCGGGACGACGGCATCGTAGTTTTCCGCGTCCACATAATAAATCACGGTGTCAGAGGTGCCGATCCATTCTATGGTATAGCATACCAGCTGGCTGTTGATGGCCGCGTTGTTGCTGGTGCCGTTGATCTTGCAGTTGGCCGATGGCGCCAGGACGGAGCCCACATAGCTGGATTCGGAGTGGCCGTTGATGGTGATGTTGGATGTGTTGCCCAGGGGCGCGTAAATCAAGAGGCCGGCGGTTGGGCCGCTGTCGGGCGCTGAGATGTTGACGGTGCCGCGCCCCGTCCAGTGCAACCCGCCATTGAGCAAAACGATGGTGACGCCCGTGCCAGTGAGGTTGGTGTGAGCCGAGATGTGCAAATCGCCGGTCAGGCAGTAGATGCCGGGAGAGAGGTCGTCGCTGGGCAGGTCGTCCATGGTGTTGCTGGCATCGCAGAGTTCATTGACGTCCGGCAGCCAACTGGGAGGATAGGGATACTGTTCTACGCCGGATGAAATGGTGGGGACATTCAATTGTTCTGGGCGATACGTGATGCCGCCGACGGCATACAGGTAGGGGGCGGTTAGCTGGGAATGGATGCTGCCGCTGCGATTGAAGAAAGCGTCGGAGGGACAGTCGGAGTTGACGAAGATGCCGCTGTTGTAGATGGTAAGCGAGGCGCTGCCGTTGAAGAAGAAGGCTTTGCATTCGTGCTGCGCCAGGCTGACCACGGCGTGCCCGTCGAACATTTCCACTTTCGTGGTCGGTTTGCCGCGGGCAACGGCCTCGACGCGGTTGACGATTTCTTCCCAGCCAACGACTTTGCCAAGTGAGGTATCTACATAGGAGGTGATGATCACCTGGACGTACTCCTCATCTCCGGCGTACGGGCCGCTGGTGGGCGGGTTATGCACTTCCACTTTGTTGGTCACGCCGTCGTTATCGTAGCCGTTGGAAGCGGCCAGGTCATATGCCGCGGCATACAGGTCTTCCTCGTTGACCATCGCCAGAGCAGCGGCCAGAGCGGCGTTGTCGGCGGCATTTTGGGCGTGGCGGCGATCGGAAAAAGCAGCGCCGCCGTCGATCGCCAGCCCGGTAACGGAAACCAGACCGACAATGCCCAGGACGAGGAAGATTAACGCCTGTCCACGTTGATGACGAGGAAATCTGTGGGATTTCATAAGTGCGCTCCTGTTTACTTTAAGTTAAGGGCAAGCCGGCGACAGGATGGTGTTGGTCACCGAGGCGGTGATAGGGATGGTGTTCGTCCCCAGGATGCTGCCCATGAGCGGGACGTGAATCACGTAGTTATACGTCGCGCTGACGGTCACCGCGTTTCCTGCGCAGGGTTCCCCGCTAAAGTCTATATTGACGCTGACCTGGGTGGTATCCGTCAGATCGATGGGCGTCGAAGAGGCGTTACGGATGCGGGTTTCAATGGCGGCGGTGTTCAAGGGTTCGTCGTCATCGTAGATGCCGTTGCCGTTGTTGTCGATCACCGGTTCGATGGCTGCGTAAATGGCGCCATCTTGGGCGGCATCGCGCAGGGCAACGAAGGAGAAAAAGGCCATGCCCAAGTCAACCATGCCGGAGAGCAGGAAAAGGATGAAGGTGATGGATATAGCCAGTTCCACCATGCTTTGACCGCGTTCATTGCGAGAAAAGCGGATCGCAGGTTGCATAACGGCCTCCCTTAGCTATCCGAACTGTCGGAACTGCTGTCAGAATCCAGAGCAGGGCAATACGGCTCAGCGAATTGAACCTGTATGCGTATATCGCTGGTGCTCTTGGTAAAACCTATGTGCATGGCATTGGTATTGGGCAAGACGTCCCAATTTCCGCTGATGGAATAGCTTCCGCTGGAGTCGGTTCCAGTGAAAATAGGCGCGCCATTCAGGGAGAGATCGGAGAGATTGCGGTTGCCCCGGCTTTCCCAGGTGACGGTGATGTTGGTGATGTGCAGCGTTTTGCCGGAGTGGTTGGTGATGTACCAGCTGGCCGCCGAGCTATCTGCTATGGGGCCGCTGTGGGAGATATCGCAATCTTCATCGTGGTGGTCATCGTCATCGTGTTCTGAATCCTCGCAGTGTTCGTCGTGATCACTATCGTCGCCATCGTCGTCGTCATGGTGATCGTCGCAAGAGTCGGCGTCCGAGTCGGAATCAGAATCAGAGTCGGAATCGGAGTCGGAATCAGAATCGGAGTCTATGGTCAGCGAGGCGTCGGTGATGCTCACCGAGCCGATGTAGGTGCGGGCGGCGGTGGAGGAAATGGTAAAAGATGAGAGGGGGATAAAAGGCAGGGCGGGGGTGTAAGGTGTGCTGATCGAGACCACGATCCGGTCGCCTGGGGCAGGCACAAAGGGGCTGACAGAGCCGGAGCAAGTGGCAATGATGGAAGTCCCCGGGCCGCTGTCGTACTGGATGGTGATGTCGCTCTCTTGCAGATCCACCAGTTGGGTAACGCGCATGGCTGCGGCGCGAATACCGTCGCAATCCTGCGCTTTGCTAATGCCGGCGCCGTTGTCGCCAGTGGCTACGCCGTAACGCACAGCCTCTCGGGTTGCGGTCACCACGGATGAGTACATCATCAGCAAGCGCCCGCCTTCGAACAAACCGGCCGTGAGGAGCAACAAAACCGGCAAGACGAGTGCAAACTCGACCAGGCCTTGACCGCGGTTGGTTTTGGTTTTTGGCGTGAAGTTCATCATGGTTCCTTCATCCCTTCAGTAATAATATGACGAGGACCTCTAAAGGTGTGCGTCACTATACAGGACGAAAGAACCGTGGTTGTGTTACAAATCGCCGGTCAGAGAAGCAGGATATAGGCGGTTACGACAATGAGATAAGGCGCGTAAGGCATGGCGGCTGCTGCGGCATCTTGCCGCCGTGCAAGGAGGACGATCAGAATGAGCAGCCCAAAAAGCCCACCCAGGAGCAAGGCCAGCAGCAGCATGACCAGTACGTCCGGCCAGCCGAGCAGCAAGCCGAGGATGGCCGCCAGTTTCACGTCGCCGAAGCCAAGCGCCACCTCATCTTCTGGCAGGGGGGCGCCGCGGCGTATTTTCCAGCGCAGGTATAGTTCTCCCAGGCCGTAAAGCCCGTACATCAGCAAAAAACCGCCCAGGCCGCCGAGCAAGGTCGTTGGCCAGTTGTGCAGCCAGGCGCCCAGCAGGGCGAAGACCAATCCCCCAGCCAGGCTGACTTGATCCAGCACGACGCGGTGCTCGAGGTCGATCACGAAAATCAGGCCAAAGATGACCAGCAGCACAAAGTTGATGGCGCGCCCCCAACCGACGGCAGTGGGCCAGGGCATGACATCTGGGGAGGGGGTCTGCCACAACCAGAGATACAAGGCGGTAAGCAGCACCCAAGTCACGGCATGACGCCGCCGCCAGGGGCGTTGCCCGCATTGCGGACAGGGGCGATTTCCCAGGTAATAAGGCCAGGGAAGGGAAAAATCACAATGAAGGCAGTGCGGCCGGGCCGGGCGACGGCTGCGCGGCAAGACGTCACTCAGATAATTCACCAGGGCGGCGGCCAGCAGGCCAAAGACCAATGGGGGGAGAAGAGA
>WGAD01000328.1 GCA_015489255.1 Anaerolineales bacterium
CGGTGGGGACGGCGATGGTGGGCGGCACGTTGATCACCCGCGAGACGCGGAACCGTTCCACTGTGCCTTCGCGGTAGGAGGCCAGGTGGACGATCGGCCAGATTTTTTGCAGGAAGGGGGTGATGAAGCGGTAATTGTAATCTACGGCGACGATGACGCGTTCACCGGGTTCGCCGGGGTGTTCTCCCGGGGCGCCATTGACTTCGCAACGGGCGAATGGCCCGTTGCCCATCTCCGGCGGCGTGAAGACAACACCCTGGTGACCTGAGCAAACCGTGACCTTGAAGTACAAGGGATCCGATTCTCCCAGGCCGGCCTGGTTGGGGATGGGAATCGCCAGGGCGCCCCGCTGGGCTTCGTCGTGAATGGACGGGATGCGGGCGGCGTCAATTTCTGCGTCGCGTCCGTCGCCTTCGCAGGCCTGGTTGCCGGCGTCTGGCCCGTCCACGCAGTAAGCGTCATCGTACAGGCCGATGGAGGCATAACGCACACCCCAACGGGCGGAGTTTTCAATTGCCAGCCATGTGCGGAAGAGGTTGGCGAATTCGATGATGCCGAATACCAGCGTGAGCAAGATGGGAAGGATGAGGGCAAATTCCACCATTCCCTGGGCGGTGATTCGTCTGGGTTTCATCTCGCTCTCCTTCGAAAACTAACGGGTGAGGCGGGTGGCGATGTTGTCTGCGATTTCGCGGAAGATATCCCGCAATTGGGCGGTACTGGGCGCGTAATAGTAGACGCCGTGGTTGGCCAGCGAGCCGCCGGCTTCTTCTGCCAGGTAACGGAGCAATTGTTCGCCCGCGTCCGGATCGCCCGCCGGCGCATTGCGCACCAGGTCTCCCAGGCCGATGGTGAAGATGATGGCGCCTTGTCCGTTGTCTGGATCGGCGGCGAAGTCGGCCATATCGCGGGCGTAGTCGTCGGCATCGTAGTTGGGAGAGCCGGGGGCGTGGCGGGTGAGGGCGCTGGCATCGCGGCAGAAAGGCTGTACCCAGGTAGAGGGTGGGCAATAACCATAAGGCCAGGAGGGGAGATCCGGATCTGTGGCGTTGGCCGGGCCGCCAGCCAGGACGATGATCACCCAGAGCGAATCCTGGCGAACCGGCGGACGGGAAAACTCGTTGGCCGCCACGCGCAAGCCGCCGCCAATGTTGCTGGACGTGCAGGAAGATGGATCGCCTGTACTGCGGAAGATCGGGCATTCAAAGCCGACGAAGTTGTTCGAGGCATCGTAGTTGCGGCACAACCCGGCGGCGGTTGGGCAAACGGGCGGCTGATAGACGTTCAGGTTAGCCAGGGTAGAGAGAACTGCGGTGCGGTCTGAACTCAGCGGGGTGATCAGATGGGGGTCGTGGTCGAAGGTGACGATGGCCACCCGATCGTAAGGGAAATAGAGCTGGTTGACGAATTCGGCGGCGACGGCTTTGATGGATTCAAACGGCTCGCAGGAGCGCGTCGGATTGCATTGAGCGGGGTCATCGGCTGGGCTGTCGGCCCTGTCGGGAGCGCCGCCGCCCTCGTAGGCCATGGAAGCGGAAGCGTCCAGCACGATGACGACATCTACCGAGGCGGCTTCCGATTCTGCCGAGGCGGTGATGGTCGTGCCGTTGATGCCAATGAGAGAAAGAAAACCAAATTGTACCTGGCGCGAGGCGGTTACGCGCACGATTTTTCGCCGGGGGGTGGTACATAGGGAGGCGTCGGTGTCGCAGGTATCTACCCGGACGTTGATGACGTCGGTTTGGTTGAAGTTCAGGAATTCGTTGGCGGCGATCGTCAGCTGCGAGATGGTGTATCCCTCGCGGAACTGGTTGGCGGCAGAGATTGCGGCGGCGTCTACGGCGCGGCGCAAGCGAGCGTGTTCAATGAACAGGATGCCGCCATCGATCAACAAGCCGATGATCGCCAGGATGCCAATGATGGCGGCAGCAATGATGATGGCGATCTGACCCTGTTCGTTGGATGGTTTTCCCGGCGGTGCGGTTGTATTTTTATGGGGAGAGAGGCTCAATTTCGGCGACATGAGGGATCCTCTTTGGCTGGATCAGGGGATTGGCGTAGGTGTCGGCTCAGCAGCAGACAGAGGCATGATGGTGTACACATGGAGCGGCACTGGATCGGGGATAAAAGCCGTTAACCAGGGCAGGCTGAGCGTGTGATTGTAATTG
>WGAD01000329.1 GCA_015489255.1 Anaerolineales bacterium
GACATGCGCACGATTTCGACGGTATCGCGTGCGCGAGGGAGAAAAGCGCCACTGCCGACGATTTCCGTTCCCTGCCAGGCGACCAGAAAGCAGCCGGCGGCGTAGGAGGAGGCGATGTCGTTCAGGTCTGGGTTTTTGCGCGTATCGAGCACGCCCCAGCGCTCTGCCAACCCGGTCAGAATCAAGGCTTTGACGGCTGCCTGGTCCCGGGGGCGGAAGGGCCGGATGATCAGCCGTTGGTCGGGTGGCGGCTGGATGGCTTACCCTCCGTGACGGGCCATAAAGCGTTCGATGCGGCGCAGGGCCTCTTCGATTTGTTCGTAGGCGGTGGCATAGGAGCAACGGACGAACCCTTCTCCGCCGGCGCCAAAGGCTGTGCCGGGCACGACGGCCACGTGTTCTTCTTCCAGCAGGCGGGCGGCGAAGGTTTCCGCGTCCATGCCGCTGGCGGTGATGTTGGGGAAGGCGTAAAACGCCCCGCGCGGCTCGAAGCAGGTCAGCCCCAGGCGGTTCAATCCGTCCACGATCAACCGCCGCCGTCGGTCGTATTCGGCCAGCATTTGCTGCACGTAAGGCTCGCCGTGTTCCAGGGCTTCCAGCGCCGCATCCTGGGCGATGGTCGGCGCCGACATGATGGTGTATTGGTGAATGCGCACCAGCCCCTGGATGATCTCTCGTGGCGCGGCGGCATAACCGATGCGCCAGCCGGTCATGGCGTAGGCTTTCGAGAAGCCGCCCAGCAAAATGGTGCGTGCCTGGATTTCTTCACCCAGTGAAGGCATGCAGACGTGTTCGAAGCCATAGACCAGCCGGTCGTAGATTTCATCGGAGATGATCACCAGGTCGTGTTCCAGGGCGATTTGCGCCAGTTCCAGCATGACATCGCGTTCGACCACGGCGCCGGTCGGGTTGTTGGGGTAGCCGATGAAGAGCGCTCGCGTGCGGGGGGTGATGGCGGCCCGAATGCGATCTGGATCGGGTTGGAAATCGTTTTCCATGCGGCTGGGGATCTCCACCGGCACGCCGCCGGCCAGTATCACCTCCGCCTGGTAAGAGACGAAGCAGGGCGTGGGGATGATGACCTCGTCGCCGGGGTTGAGGACGGCGGTCAACGCCAGGTAGAGGGCTTCGGAGACGCCCACGGTGATGATGATCTCGCCTTGGGGGTCGTAATGCACACCGTAACGGCGTTGCAGATTGGCGGCGATGGCCTGCCGCAGGGCCAGTTTCCCGGCGTTGGAGGTGTAATGCGTCTGGCCGTTTTGCAAAGAGCGGATGCCGGCCTCTATTACCGGCGGAGGGGAGTCGAAATCGGGTTCGCCGATGCCGAGGGAGATCACATCTTCCATGGATGCGGCGATATCGAAAAATTTGCGAATGCCGGACGGCTTCAAGCCGGCAACGCGCCTGGAAATGAACTTGCTCATGGTGCCTCCTCTAGGGGTTGAATATGCCAGTTTTTGGCGTGCAGGTCGTAGGTCAGACGAAAGGATGCGCCGCTTTCGCCAATGACGACGAAGGCCAGGGCCTGGGGCGTGCGGTCGCGGCTGAGCACGCGCACGACGTTGTGCCGCTGGCCGTCATAGAAAAAAGCCAGCGGGCGATCGGCTTCGCTGGCGCTGGCAAGGGTTTCAACTTTGGCAGTGGACATAGGCTTGATCGCCGATGTTAACGGCCAGGGGGGCGCCCTCGGCGCCGCACCCTTGGACGACAGCGTTGCGTCCCACCAGGGCCTTTTGCAGGGCGGCATTTTCTACTTGCGCGCCGGCCTCCAGGATGCTGTCTTCCACGCGGCTGTGGCGCACCACGCAACCGGCTCCAATGGAGGCATACGGCCCAATGACGGCGTCTTCGATTTCTGCGTCTTTGGCGATGAAGACGGGCGGGATCACCCGCACCCCGGGGCGTTCGCGCCAGGCGGGGTTCATGCGTTCCAGCAAGATGCGGTTGGTCTCCAGCGTGGCGGCGATGGTGCCGGCATCCAGCCAGCTGCTTACCGGCGCGGTGCGGAAATGGGCGCCAGCAGCCAGCAACAGGTTGATGGCATCGGCCAGGAAGTATTCGCCCTTCATTTGCAGGTCTTGCCGCATTTGTTCTTCTATGGCGGCGGTCAGGTCGCGGCCCTCGCGGAAGTAGTAGCAGCCGACCACGGCCAGGTTGTGCTCGCGGGTGGCGGGTTTTTCGATCAGCCGCAGGATGCGACCGTCCTCGTCCGTCACCGCCACGCCGAAGCGGCGCGGGTCTTCCACCGGCTGCACCCAGGCCACGCCGTCCGCCGTTTCCTGCGCCAGGCCGCTGAAATCGGCGGCGATCAGCGTATCGGAAAAGATCATTAGCGTCGGCCCGTGCAGGTATTCGTGCGCCAGGTAAAGGGCGTGCGATTGCCCCTTCATTTCGCGTTGTTCCACATAATGCACCCGCTTGTCGGGGTGGTGGGCGGCCATGTAGGGGGCAATTTGCTCGCCCAGATAGCCAATGATGAACACATAGTCCAGGTTGAAGTGGGTTTCCAGGCCGGCAAAAGTCGCCAACAGGTGATCGAGGCCGGTTTTCCCGGCAAAGGAAACCAGCGGTTTGGGCTTGCTCCAGGTGTGCGGCCTCATGCGTGTGCCGTAGCCGGCCATGGGGATGACAATGTGCAGGGTTGGCTTCATGCAAACTCCGTGGGTAAAGTGGGTGGCGGTATTTTACCAAAGCCGACCGTCAGGACAGCTTTTCCAGCCGGGCTGTTGAGGCGGACAGTTTCTTGATGCCGGCGTTATCGAAGGCCACGGTGACGATCTCATCTCCTTCTGTGGGGACGCTTTGCACGACGATGCCGAGGCCGAAGACGGGATGCCGCACCTTAAGCCCTGGCCGGAAGCGGCGCCTGGATGGCGGTGGCGGCGCTGCGGCGCGGCGAGAGCGGGCGGGTTGCCACCCGGGAGATGCTCTCCTCCCCGGGCGTGCGCCGCTGCGGCGGCGTCCGGCCAGCAGGGGCGCCGGGATGTCGTCCAGGAAGCGAGAGGGCAGCATTTCCTCCCGCCAACCGCGCCCACGGGTTTGAGCGCGCAAGAGATAGAGCCGGTCGCGAGCGCGGGTGATGCCAACGTAGAACAGGCGGCGCTCTTCGGCCATTTCTTCCCGGTCGTCGAAGCTGCGGTTGTGGGGCAGGATGCCATCATCCAACCCCACGAGGAACACGACACCAAATTCCAGGCCTTTGGCCGCGTGCAAGGTGAGCAAGGTGGGGGCGTTGGCATCGGTGAGGGTATCCTGGTCGGAGACCAGCGTCACGGTTTCGAGGAATTCGCTCAGGGTGTGCTCCTCAAACTCTTGCGTCAGGCGGCGCAGCTCTTCCACGTTGTCCCAGCGTTCGCTTCCTTCTTTTGTGCCGTCGTTCAGGTAAGCGGCATAATTCACATCGTGCAAGATGCGCTCGAAGAGTTCGTTCACCGTCCAGAGCGGGGCGCCGGTGTACCAGTCGGAGAATATGGTGCCAAAAGATTGCAAAGCCTGGGCCGCTCGGCGAGAGAAGGCTTCTCGCAGCGGCGTTTCCGGGTTGCGGGCCAGTTCTAGCAACACTTCGCCGGCGGAGAGGCGTTGCTGGCGAGCGACGGCCAGCAGGCTTTGGACGGTTTTGGCGCCGATGCCGCGGGCGGGGGTGTTGATGACGCGCAACAGGCTGATTTCATCGCGCGGGTTGTGCACCAGGCGCAGGTAGGCCAACAGGTCTTTGACTTCGCGCCGCCCGTAGAAACGTTGCGCACCCACCAGCCGGTAGGGCAGCCCGGCGCGCAGGAAGGCTTCTTCGAACAGGCGAGACTGGGCGTTGGTGCGGTACATGACGGCGCAATCTTGCGGCTGGTAGCGCCCGCTGGCGACCAGGTGGACGATGGTGTCGACGACGAATTGAGCTTCGGCGTAATCGTCGGGCGCTTCGTGGAAGAAGATCTTTTCTCCCTCGCCACGGCGGCTGAACAATTTTTTGTGTTGACGGTGCGGGTTGGGTTGAATGACGGCCATGGCCGCCTCGAGGATGGTTTGCGTGGAGCGGTAA
>WGAD01000330.1 GCA_015489255.1 Anaerolineales bacterium
TTGCAACGCCGCCGGGTCGTCCGCGGAGGCTACCACAACGATGGTGTGTTCCATCGCGCCATACTTTTCCAGGGTCGCCACGGTGCGGGCCACTGCCGATTTCTTCTGGCCGATCGCCACATAGATACAAATCAGGTCTTTGCCTTTTTGGTTGATGATGGTATCGATGGCGATGGCGGTCTTGCCCGTCTGGCGGTCGCCGATGATCAATTCGCGCTGACCGCGGCCAATGGGGATCATGGAATCGATGGCTTTGATGCCCGTCTGAACCGGGGTATCCACGTCCTGGCGGGCCACCACGCCGGGGGCGATGCGTTCGATGGGGCGATATTTGCTGAACTGAATGGGGCCTTTGCCGTCGATCGGCTCACCCAGCGCGTTGACCACGCGCCCGATCAATCCATCGCCGACCGGAATTGAAGCGATGCGCCCGGTAGCCCGCACGCCCATCCCTTCGACGATCTCGGTGTAATCACCCATGATGATGACACCCACGCTGTCCGTCTCCAGGTTGAAGGCAATCCCCATCACGCCGTTATCGAACTGCACCAGTTCTTGCGAACGCACGTCCGAAAGGCCGCTCACGCGGGCAATCCCGTCACCGGCTTCGATGACCTTACCCGTCGCGCTCACCTTCACGGCAGGCCGATAGGCTTCGATCTGCTTCTGAAGATCACTGGTAATCTGGTTGATGAAATCCGACATTTCGCCTCCGCGCCAAAATTTGTTTAAAATTGCAAGGGTTCCGAAAAAACACAAACAGCGCGCTACCGGCCACAGCCAGCGCGCGACACGACATCAAAAAAGAGGGTTAGTGCATCGCAGTGCGATAACAGAATGCTCCTTTGGATGTTTTTTCAGGCCGTGTGCACGGCCTGAAGCAGGCTAATGATACTAGAAAGACCGGAGATTGTCCAGTTTGATTGAACGCTGACGACATGACGTCTTCAAGCATAGAGGCCGCAATCTGGGTGCGCCAGAGCCACATCCCAATCCACGCCCCAACACCGCCAGCGCCATCCAGCCGCTCATTCTTCATCTTTCGCCCAGGGACGAGTTTGCCATAGTTCAAAGAATTGGTGTTGAATGAAACCAAGCCCTACAATTGGGCCCATTATGGCTACAAACACCATCCAGGAATTCTGATCTAGCATTTTTTGAAGCCAGTAACCTGTCCCTCCTATGGCTATCATGAAGCTTATTCCACCCAAACCGACGATCTTCCCATCAATAACCGCATGGGATGCGTATAATCTTCTTGCCAATTTCCAATTAGCAACTGGCAAGGCCAAGGCGAAAGCACCTACAGTAAACAACAACACAACGACCACTACATTCCATGGCCAGGCAAGCATTTTATACCAAAAAGAAACACCGGCTAACAAAAACTGCCCGCCAACATAAAACACATACGCCAAGCCGGCCAACCAACGATGCCATTGCTTGTGTTCTCTGCTTGTTTTCCACGACCACCAGCTCCAGCAAACCAGTGCAAACCAAAGTGCTCCACCGAGAACTCCGAACATCTGTGGATGCTCAAGACCTAATTCCTCTGCCCAAAACCAATCCAATGCCCCAAGGACAACAGATACATACAGGCCCATTATCAACATTTTGGGCAAAGAGAAGAATGTGATATTTGGTCGAACCAACCCAGTTTTCATAGAGGCCTCCCAGAGTTATGTTCCTACATTCGAGAAAGCGCTCCTCTGCAAACCGCAAGATGTCCGCGCGACAACCATCTGACCGCAAGGTTGTCGTGTGCCGGGCGGCCTCTCAGATCGCAGGCTGATGTGCCCACCTCTGCCATTGCAGTTTCTTCTTCTCCAGCGCCATCCCCTCACGCCAGCCTCCTACCCGGTCGCACCACGTTAGCCGCGCCTGCCACCGCTGGGGGCCAGGCATCCGCCCAACCCCATAGTTTTCACTTTTTCTTTTTGTTGTTCAATAAAAAAAGCCCATTCAGCGCTGCGCCCAGGGCCAAAAAAGCCGTCAGATCGATCAAAAACCCCAGAGCGTACCAATCTACTTGCTTCATGCGGCGCTCAAAACAACCTTCTTGGGAGATGGACAAGAAAGGCACTGGCACACCGTACCTGACAACAACAGCATACGCGTAGCCATCCTGATTCGAGGCCGTGATGCTTGTAGCACAGACCCCGCCCCATTCGCCTCTATATGGCAGGAGCGCATTGATCAAGACAAAGAAGATCAGCGTGAATGCAACCACGCGCCATCCACGTTGATGAACAGATCGCTGCATGTGTTTCTCTTCCCTGTTCATGGGCGCCTCCATTCGGCGCTGGCCCGCCATATTGGCGGTTGATTGCGCATGTCGCAGGCTGCAAGGCAGCCTTAGCGACAGGTGATCTCGGCGGTCATACCCGTACGGGCTTCGCCGCCGCCGTTGAAAGCGGCAAACTCATAGCGATAAGTGCCTTGTTGTGCCAGAGAATCGTTATACAGCGTCGCATCGGACGGCAATTCGGCAATCAAGACGCCATCGCGGTAAATGCGGTAACCGGCCTCGTTTACTGCCACATCTTGCCAGGTAAGTTCAACGGTAACGCTGCCGTCGGCCTGGCAAACGTAGAAATAGCGCAAGCCGATCGGTCTCTGCGGCGGTTGCGGGGTGGGTGTTGCCGGAGGGATCACGGTCGGGACCAGGTGCAAGCTGCCTGCCGCGCGAGCGGCCTCCTCAGAAGCCCAGCAGGTTTTCCCGTCTTCCAGGCGCACCTGCCAGTATCCTTCGTTGTAGCGTCCGATAATTTCCGCCTGCGTTTCCGCCGGCACGACGGTTTCCACGGGGTACGCCGTGCCGGCGGAAACGCAGGCGGAAATTATCGGACGCTACAACGA
>WGAD01000331.1 GCA_015489255.1 Anaerolineales bacterium
CAGGACAGGCAGGCCGTCATCGTGGAAGGGTATATGGATGTCATCGGCCTGCACCAGGCCGGTTACCGCAATGCGGTGGCCCCCATGGGCACGGCGCTCACCAGCAGCCAGTTTCGCTTGTTGAAACGCTTTGCCCGCCGGGTGGTGCTGGCGCTCGACCCCGACGAAGCCGGGCGCAAGGCCATTTTGCGCGGGTTGGATGCCGCCCGCAGCCTGGCGGCGGAAGATCAAGAACAGCAGCCGACCTTCAACCCGCGGGGTTTCCTGCGCCTGGAAAGCAGCTTTGGCCTGGATTTACGCGTTCTCTCCTTGCCCGAAGGCCAGGACCCCGACGAACTGGTGCTGGCGGATGCCGCGCGCTGGGAAACCCTGCTGGCTGAAGCCCGCCCCATCGTCCAGTATGTGATGGAGACGCTGGCAGCCGAGGAAGACCTGGCAGACCCGCGTGCCAAGGCGGCCATTGCCCGGCGCGTTTTGCCCCTGATTTATGAGGTCGTCGATACGGTAGAACGCGCGGGCTACTTGCAGCGCCTGGCGCGTTTGCTGGACCTTTCGGAAGAGGTGCTGCTTACCTATCGCCCGCAGGGGCAGGAGGCGGCACCGGTGCGTCGACGCCGATCACCCCGCCCGTCGGCGCAGACGGCGCGCCGCAGCGCGCCTGTGACCCCGCGTCCACGCGGCGTGCAGCCGGAGGCGCTGGAAGAGTTTGTGCTCAATGCCTTGTACTTTGCCGAAGAGGTGTATTGGCAGGTCAACCAGATGCTGGCGGAAAACCAGTGCGGCCACCTGGAAGCCGGCGATTTTGAGCAAGCCCTGCACCGGCAGGCCTTCCTGTTGTTGCTGGCCGCCCAGGAGCAAATCGAAACCGACTGGCGCGCATACGTCCAGCAGCACGCCGATCCGTATTTGCAGGAGGCCGTTGACCGCTGGCAGCGGGTGCCTTATGAGGCCGTCTCCCTGCGCGATCTGGTCAGCCAGACCTGCCGCACCATTTTGCAACTGCGCCGTTTGCGGGTGGACCGGGAGATAGATGAGAAGAGACGTTTGCTCGCGGCGGGGCAGGTGAGCCTGAATGAGTTTCAACAACTGGCCTCCCGCCGCGCCCGCATTGACCACGCGCTGGCAGAAAAGGACATGAGCTCATGAGTAGCGAAGAAAACACACACCCTGCCGATGATCAACGAGAGATACTGGACGACCTGGTCGAAGACCTGGTCGGACGCCTGGATGCAACGGAGGCCGAAGAAGCCCTGCCGTTGGAGGCCGAACTGGAACCGGAAGCCGAGGCGCCCCTGCCTTCAGCGATAGAAATCGACCGCCAGCTGCTGCAAGAACTGTCCGATGATCCGGTGCGCCTGTATTTGCGCGAAATTGGGCGTGTGCCTCTCTTGCAGGTGGAGGATGAATTTCGCCTGGCAACCCTGAGCGAAGGCGAACGGCTGCTGGACAGCTTCCTGGCGCATTACGAGGACGACCCGCAAGCGTATCGCTGGTCGCGTGTGCGTTTTGCCTTTCGCATGGTGTTAGATGAACTGCTGCGCGCCTGGGCACACGCCCAGGAAGACGCGGAACGGCTGCAATCTGCGCTGCCCGACCTGGCCCTGATGCTGACGGAGGCCCAATCTTTGCACCGCACATGGGTGAGCGAAGACCCCTCCTACACGCGTTCCTACCTGAGCGCCGGCCCCTGGGGACAGAACGCGCTTTGGAACCGCATGGCGGCGCACGTGTACGATGTGTTCGTGTATTTTTACATGCTGCCGGAAAAATATGCCGCCTGGCTGCTGCCCTATGTACAAAAGAAGCAAGACCTGCCCGCGCGGCGTACGTTGCAGCAGCACCTGCCAGATGACGATGTGCTGGAAGCGGTGGTGGGCGACATTCGCTACCGCGCCGAACTCGGGCGGCAGGAGATGGTGCGGGCCAATTTGCGCCTGGTGGTCAGCGTGGCGCGCAAGTATCTGAATCGGGGCATTCCTTTTTTGGATTTGATCCAGGAGGGGAACATGGGGCTGATCCGCGCGGTGAAGAAATTCGATCCGCGCCGTGGTTTCAAATTCAGCACCTATGCCACCTGGTGGATTCGGCAATCGATCAACCGGGCGATTGCCGAACAGGCGCGTACCATCCGCATCCCCGTGCATCTTTTTGAAACCATCACCCGGCTGATGCGCGTGCAGCGCGATATGGTGCAGACCCTGGGGCGCGAGCCGACGATTGAGGAACTGGCGCTGGAGGCCGGTTTCCTGCCGGCTGAAGACGTGCGCCTGATCTTAGAAGCGCGGGCGCGAGAAGCGCCGCTTTCGCCCGATTTGCAGCGACGATTGGAAGCGGCCATTCGCCGTGTGAAGAAGGTGCTGCAATCGGCTGATGAGCCGGTTTCTCTCGACCAGCCGGTCGGCGATGAAGACAACAGCCAGCTGGGAGATTTCGTCCCCGATCACCAGGCGCCCGGCCCCTTCGACGTGGCTTTGCGCGAAATCTTGCGCGAACAAGTGCGCAACGCGCTGGCGACCCTGACCGATCGGGAGCGCCAGGTGCTGGAATTGCGCTTCGGCCTGCTGGATGGCAAGGACCACACCCTGGAAGAAGTCAGCCGCTACTTCAACGTGACGCGCGAACGCATCCGTCAGATAGAGGCCAAAGCGCTGCGTAAACTGCGCCACCCGGCGCGGGGCAGCCACCTGAAAGATTTTTTGCAATAGTGATAAAATGGACAGGTATTGTGCCTGTATGGTGAATTAAGTCACAACTTGGGCGGGGAGATGCCCCGCTGTGATATACTTGTACACTATCAAAACCTATCTTTTGCGAGGGTTCCTATGCTGGAATATATTGCCATTGCGGTTTTGTTTCTGATCGCAGTTGTGCTGGCTGCGCTGATCGTCTTTTTGGGGGAAATTTTTGGCCCGCGCCACAGCACGCCGCGCAAGGCGATGCCCTATGAATCGGGGATGCGCCCCGTTGGCGAAGGACGCCGTCGAATGCCGGTGCGCTTTTATCTCATCGCAGTCCTTTTCATTCTCTTTGATATTGAAGTGATCTTCTTCCTGCCCTGGGCGGTGACCTTCCGCAAACTAGGGCTTTTTGGTTTGGTAGAAATGTTCATCTTCATCCTGATCTTGCTGGT
Organism: Anaerolineales bacterium; assembly: GCA_015489255.1. Taxonomy (GTDB): domain Bacteria; phylum Chloroflexota; class Anaerolineae; order Anaerolineales; family Villigracilaceae; genus S143-42. The sequence goes on from WGAD01000331.1 coordinate 3,131, forward strand.
TGGCTACGTTTACGCCTGGAAGAAAGGAGCCCTGGAATGGGAGTAGAGCAGAAACTTGGCGATATGGGCGTGGTCACCACGACCCTGGAACAGGCGGTCAATTGGGCGCGCACCAACGCCATGTGGCCGATGCTCTTTGGCCTGGCCTGTTGCGCCATTGAGATGATGGCTTCTCAGGCAGCGCACTACGACCTGAGCCGCTTTGGTATGGAGTTGATGCGCGCCAGCCCGCGCCAATCGGACCTGATGATCGTGGCGGGCCGTGTGTCGCAAAAGATGGCGCCCGTGCTGCGCCGCCTTTATGATCAGATGCCGGAACCCAAATGGGTCATCGCCATGGGCGATTGCGCCTCTACGGGCGGCGTCTTCAACAATTACGCCGTGGTGCAAGGCGTGGACGAGATCGTGCCGGTGGACGTGTACGTTTCGGGGTGTCCGCCGCGCCCGGAGAACCTGATTCATGGCATCATCACCCTGCATGAAAAAGTGCGTGGTGAGAAAATTACGGACTGGAACGGATAGGACGCGCTATGAACGAACAATTGCAGGCAATTGCACAAGCTTTCGAAAAAGATTTTGGCGCGCGTGTGGAAGAGTTCCGCGGCGAAGTGCACCTGGAAGTGCCCGCAGCCTACAACGTCGAGGCCTGCCAGCGGCTGCGCGATGACTATGGCTTTGAGCTGCTTTCGGCGATGACGGCGGTCGATTATTGGCCGCAGGAAGAGCCGCGTTTTCATGTGGTGTACGTTGTGACCTCGGTGCAGCATCATTTGACGATCATGTTGCGCGTGCCGGTTTCGGGCATCAACCCCGTGCTGCGCACCGTTGTGCCGGTTTATGGCAATGCCAACTGGCGCGAGCGCGAAATTTGGGATATGTTTGGCATCCGCTTCGAAGGGCATCCTGACCTGCGCCGCATTCTGATGCCGCACGACTGGGAGGGCCACCCGTTGCGCAAGGACTATCCGCTGGGGTACGAAGAACCGCAGTTCTCCTTCAATTACGAGGAGATCGACCTGCGCAAGCCTTACGCCGAGGAGTAGCGCCAAGATGACCGATTTATACGAAGTAACCTACGATGAAATCAAACATCTGGTTTCCGAGCGGGCGCTCGAGGGCGAAACCATGTTGCTCAACATGGGGCCGCAGCACCCCTCCACGCACGGCGTGTTGCGCCTGCTGCTGGAACTGGATGGCGAGCGGGTGATCAACTGCATCCCCGATATTGGCTTCCTGCACACGGGCATAGAGAAGAACATGGAAGCCAAAACATACATGAAGGCCGAGGTGATGACCGATCGCCTCGACTACCTGAACACGATGGGCAACAACCTGGCCTACTGCATGGCGGTGGAAAAGCTGGCCGAACTGGACGTGCCGCCGCGGGCACAGGCCATCCGCGTTATTTTGGCAGAGCTGCAACGCATCGCCTCCCACCTGGTCTGGCTGGGGACCGGCGCCCTCGACCTCGGCGCCACCTCGCCCTTCTTGTACTGCTTCCGGGAGCGTGAGCAGATCCTGGATATCTTCGAACTCGTTTCCGGCCAGCGCATGATGACCACCTACATCCGCCCCGGCGGTTTGTGGCGCGATGTGCCGGCCGAGTTTGAAGAGGCCGTGCGCGCCTTCATCGATATCTTTCCCCGGCGGGTGGATGAATATGAAGCCTTGCTCAAACGCAACCCGATCTTGCTCGATCGTATGTTGGGCATCGGCGTGCTGACCAAAGAACAGGCGCTCAACATTGGTGCCACCGGCCCGGTGCTGCGGGCCTCCGGCGTTGCCTGGGATTTGCGCAAAACCCGCCCTTACATGGGCTACGAGCAATATGACTTCGACATCCCCGTCCAGGAAGCCGGCGACGTGTACGCCCGTTTCTTGGTGCGCATTCACGAAATGCGCGAATCGCTGAAGATCGTGCGGCAGGCGCTGGATCGGCTGCCGATGGGGCCAGTGCGCAGCAACAACCGCAAATACGTCCCGCCGCCGCGCTCCGAGATTGGCGAAAGCATGGAAGCCCTCATCCACCACTTCAAACTGTGGACGGAAGGCTTTACCCTGCCAAAGGGCGCCATTTACAGCGCGGTTGAATCGCCGCGCGGCGAATTGGGCGTTTACCTGGAAAGTGACGGCGGCAACAAACCCTACCGCATCCACTGGCGCACGCCGTCTTTCGATAACCTGCAAACACTGACCGTGATCGGCTCCGGTCATCTGGTGGCCGACTTGATCGCCATCATCGGTAGTGTGGACATTGTGCTGGGAGATGTGGACCGATGAGCCTGAAGGAAAAGTATTCCCAGGAAATTGAGCAAATTTTGGCAAAGTACCCACCGGAACACAAACGCTCCGCCGTCATGCCGCTGATTTACATGGCGCAGCGCGAAGGCGGATATGTGACCAAAGAAGAGATGGCCGAGATCGCCGCCATCGTCGGCATTACCGAGACCGAGGTCGCCTCGCTGATCGGTTTTTACACCCTCTTCCACGATAAAAAAGAGGGCATATACCGCTTGCAGATCTGCACCGATTTGCCCTGCGCCTTGCGCGGCGCCGATCGCTTCCTGCGCGACGTGTGCGATCACCTGGGCATCCAGCCCGGCGAAACGACCCCCGATGGCCTCTTTACGGTGGAAGAAGTCAAATGCTTGGCGGCTTGCGACCACGCGCCGGTGATGCAGGTGCAAAGCCCGCAGGGCATTGAATATCATGAGCAACTGACCCTGGACATGACCATCGGCCTGTTGGACGCCTTGCGTCAGGCGGAGGAGGCGGAATAATGGCCCATATTCTCTTGCGCCATCGGGACATCCCCGACATCGACCAACTGGATGTGTATGTGCAAAACGGCGGTTTTGCGGCCTTCAAGAAAGCCGTTACAACCATGCAACCCGACGAGGTCACCGAGGAAGTCAAGGCTTCGGGGCTGCGGGGCCGCGGCGGCGCCGGTTTCCCCACAGGCCTGAAATGGTCCTTTATGGACAAGAACAACTGGCCGCACTATGTGGTGGCCAACGCCGATGAATCTGAACCGGGCACTTTTAAAGACCGCGAAATCATGGAGCGCAACCCCTTCCAATTTTTGGAAGGCGTGGCCATCGCGGCCTACGCCGTTGGCGCGCACCGCGCTTATGTGTACCTGCGCGGCGAGTTCTGGCAGGTGGCCGCCTGGCTGGATGAAAAGATCGCCGAGATGGAAGCCGCCGGTTACCTGGGCGAAAACCTGTTCGGCACTGAATACAGCCTGAAAATTTACACCCACCTGGGCGCCGGCGCCTACATCTGCGGCGAGGAAACGGCCTTGCTCGAATCCCTGGAGGGCAAACGCGGCCAGCCGCGCATCCGCCCGCCGTTCCCGCCCTCCTATGGCCTGTATGGCAAGCCGACGGTGGTCAACAACGTGGAAACCCTGGCCAACGTGCCCTACATCATCGCCAACGGCGCACAGGCGTACCGCCAGTTTGGCACGGAGAAAAGCCCGGGGGTCAAGATCTTCTCGCTGTCGGGCAACGTCAACAAACCGGGCAATTACGAACTCCCGCTGGGTGCCACCTTCCGCGAATTGATTTATGAATACGGCGGCGGCATTCAGGATGGGCACAAAATCAAGGCCATCATGCCAGCCGGCGCTTCCTCCGCAGTCATCGTCGCCAACGATGAGGCTCTCGATACGCCGATGGATTACGAAAACGTGCAAAACGTCGGCTCCATGCTGGGTTCGGCCTCGGTGATCGTCATCGACGACACCTTCGATATGGACTGGGTAGTCGCCAAGACGATTGAATTCTTCAAACACGAATCTTGCGGCAAGTGTACCCCCTGCCGCGAAGGCAACTACTGGATGCTGAACATCATCGAGCGCATTGAAGAGGGCGAGGGTTCGCCGCAAGATGTCCAACTGCTGGACAACGTGGCGCACCAGATGCAAGGGAAATGCCTGTGTGCGCTGGGCGAATTTGCCACCATGGCGGTTACCACCTCCATCGAGCGCTTCCCCGAAGACTTTGCCAAACGGGTAGGAGGCCAGCATGAGTAAACTGGTCACGTTGACGATCGACGGGAAACAGGTCACTGTGCCGGCAGGCACGCTGATTGTGGACGCCGCCAAACAGGTGGGCGTGGACATCCCGGTCTTTTGCTATCATCCCAAGATGGAACCGGCGGGCATGTGCCGCATGTGCCTGGTCGAAGTCGGGCGCCCGGTCATCGATCGCGCCACCGGCCAGCCCGTGCTGGATGAAGACGGCCAGCCGCAGATCCGCTTCTTCCCCAAGCTGGAAACCGCCTGCACCAACCCAGTTTCGGAGGGGATGGTCGTCAAAACGCAGACGGAAAAGGCGGCTGCTGGCCGTAAGGAAATCCTGGAGTTTTTGCTCACCTCGCACCCGCTGGATTGCCCCATCTGCGACAAGGGCGGAGAATGCGCCCTGCAAGACCTGACCCTGGCGCACGGCCCGGCGCAGAGCCGCTTCCTCTTCGACGAAAAATTCCACAACGATAAACACGTCCCGCTGGGCGACCTGATTTACCTGGACCGTGAACGCTGCATCCAGTGCGGGCGCTGCATTCGCTTCCAGAAAGACATCGCCGGCGATGCGGTCATCCAGTTTTACCATCGTGGTCGGGCAACCGAGATCATCACCGTCTCCGACCCGGGCTTCGACTCGCTCTTCTCCGGCAACACCACCGACATTTGTCCGGTCGGCGCGTTGACGACGGCGGATTTCCGCTTTGGCGCCCGTCCCTGGGAACTGAAGGCGGCAGCCTCAATCTGTTCCCAGTGCCCGGTAGGCTGCAACATCGTCTTCAACACCCGCCGCGAGGTCAAATCGGGCGGTCGGGTGGTCATCAAGCGAGTGATGCCGCGCCAGAACGAAGAAGTCAACGAACTGTGGATCTGCGACAAAGGACGTTTTGCCGCCTACCACTATACCGAAACCGAAAACCGCCTGACCGAACCGCTGATGCGGACGGCGGAAGGCTTGCAACCCACCGACTGGGAAACCGCCCTGGACGCCGTTTCCGTCAAGATGGGCGCGGTTGGCCCCCAGGTCACCGTCCTGACCAGCGGGCGGCTTTCTAACGAAGACCTCTTCAACTTGAAGACCCTGGCCGATGAACTCGGCGGACAGGCGCTACTGTACACGGACATGGGCGGCGGCGAATGGACGCAGCGTTACGGCCTGAGCGCAGGCGATGACCTGGGCGCTCTGGGCGCCGATGACGCGGTGGTCGTTGTGGCTGCCGATCTCTACGAAGAAGCGCCGGTCTGGTATTTGCGCGTCAAGGCGGCGGCGGAACGCGGCGCCCGCCTCTTTGTGCTCAACACCCGTGGCACGCGGCTGGATAAGTACGCCAGCCAGGTACAGCGTTATGCCCCGGGCGAGGCGGTGGCTGCCGTCCAGTCGCTGCCTGTGGACGAATTGCAAGCAGCCCGCCGCCTGGTGGTGTTCTACGGCGCGGACGGACTGGGACGGAAACAAACGGAAGCGCTGGCTGCCGCTTGCGGCGGCCTGCTGGAAGCGACCGGCCACGAGAACGGCCTGGTGGCCGTCTGGCCGCGGGTGAACGACCAGGGCGCCTGGGAATTGGGTTTCCGCCCGGCAGAAGACCTGGCC
>WGAD01000332.1 GCA_015489255.1 Anaerolineales bacterium
CACCCGCTGGCCGGAAGAAGGCGAACAACACCCCTTGTTGATCAACGGACACAGCGGGCAGGTGTTCTGTCGCCCGCCTCGGAAGCTCCCCTCATGGTTGGATTGGCTGGATGACCTCCTCCCCGATTGACCCCCTCCACGGCATCTTGCGGCGGCGCCGCAGCGCAGCGGCAGGCCCTCAGCGGCCTGGGGCTGGGCCTCTTCAGCCTGGTTCTTGGCCTCTTGCTGCTCGCCGCCGGCCTGTTGTGGCGCGATCTCACCCGCGACTTGCCCGCCCCGGAAGACCTGGCCGCCCTGCTGGAACCGCCCAACAGCCTCTTGTTGCAACCCACCCGGCTGACCGATCGCAGCGGCGAGACGGTACTCGCCGTGCTCGCCCCGCCCGGGCAGCCGCGTCAATACCTGCCACTCTACAACCCCTCTGGCCCCCGCCTGCCAGAAAGCCTGGTGGAGGCTACCCTGGCTGTCAGCGACCCGGGCTTCTGGCAGCACAACGGCGCCGTCTGGGAGGGGCTGTCTAATCCGCAGGCGCACCCCACGCTGGCCCAACAGCTGGTGGCTGATTTTCTGCTCTGGGATGAACCGCCCGGCTGGCGGCGCGCCGTCCGTGAACGCCTGCTGGCGCAGGAGATTACCGCTCGCTACGGGCGCGAGCAAGTGCTGGAATGGTACCTCAACCATGCCTACTACGGCCGCCTGGCCGTCGGCGCCGAAAGCGCCGCCCGGCTCTACCTGGGCAAATCTGCCGCCAGCCTGACTCCGGCAGAGGCCGCCCTCCTGGCCCCGCTGACCGAAACGCCCTCGCTGACCCCGTACGATGCGCCCCAGGCGGCCTATCAGCGCCAGCAGGAAACCCTGGCTCTGATGCGCGCCCTCGGCTGGCTGGACGAGGCCGCCTGGCAACAGGCGCGCAACCGCCCCCTTACCCTGGCGACAGCGCCGCCACCGCCGGAAAACAGCCTGCTAACCGCCGCCGTCCTGGCCCAGGCCGAGGCTTTCATCCCGCGCACGCGCCTCCTGCGCGGGGGGGTGGTCATCCGCACCACCATCGACGCGGAGCTGCAAGCCCAAACGGCCTGCCTTTTGCAGGCTATTCGCACCCCGCAGCCCTGTCCCGGAGCGCCCTCTCTCCCCTTCCAGCAGGGCTATCCTCTCCAAACCCAGGCCCTGATCCTCGATGTCCCCAGCGGGGAGGTGCTGGCCCTGGCTTCTTCCTCTCCTAACCTGCCCGCCCTGCATCCGGCAGGCAGCAGCCTGTGGCCGCTGGTGTATCTCTCCGGGCTTACTCGTGGCCTCAACCCGAGTTCCCTGGTGTGGGATGTGCCCGCCGAGCAAACGCTGGATTGGGACAATCGTTTCCACGGCCCGGAGCGGCTGCGCGTCGCTCTGGTCAACGACGATCAGGCCCCACTGCAACAAGTCCTGGCACAAAGCGGCGCCTACAGCCTCAACCAGGCCCTGGCCGCGCACGGCCTGGAGCAAATATCGCCCCAGGAGCTGCTTTCCGGCGAACAGCCCGTACATCTGCTGACTCTGGCCCAGGTGTACGGCATCTGGGCGGGCGGCGGCTTGCGCATTGGCCAGCCGCTGCCCGCTGAGGGCATTCAGCCCGCCCTGGTAGCAGAGATCCAGGAGGCCAGCAATGGCCGACTTCTGCTCCACCGTGAAAGCCCGCAACGCACGCCGGCCCTTTCGCCCCAGCTGGCCTACCTGATGACCGACATGTTGGCCGATCCCACCGTCCGCCGCACAGACAGCCGCCACCTGCTCGACCTGGGCGCCCCGATCGCCGTCAAACTGGCCTCCGTGTCGGGGCGAGAATCCGCCTGGGCGATCGGCTACACCCCCGATCGCCTGGCCGCGCTCTGGCTGGGCGCCGAAGAGCCGCTGGACGACGCCCTGCCCGCAGGCATTTGGCAAACGCTCATGCGCACCGCGCAAAGTGGACAGCCGATCACCCCCTGGGCGGAACCGCCCGGCCTGAGCCGCCTCACAGTCTGCGACCCCTCGGGACAACTGCCCACCGAATACTGTCCGCAAACCGTCCGCGAGGTCTTTCTTTCCGGAAATGAACCCATCCAGGCCGACAATTTGTACCAGCCTTATGTCATCAACCGGGAAACAGGGCTGCTGGCGACCGTCTTCACCCCTCCCGACCTGGTGGAAACCCGCGTGTACCTGAACGTCCCCGCCGAGGCCCGCGCCTGGGCGGAAGCCAACGGTTGGGAGATGCCGCCCCAAACCTACGATGCCCTCGAGCCGCCGCCGCGCGATCCGCATGCGGCGATCGCCGCCCCGGATCTCTTTGCCTATGTCCGCGGCCAGGTCGCCATTCAGGGCACAGCCGCCGGCCCGGATTTCGCCTGGTATGCGCTGCACACCGGCCAGGGGTTGAACCCCAGCCGATGGGAGGCCATCGGCGCCCGCGGCCTGCAAGCCGTGGAAAACGGCCGTCTGGGCCTGTGGGATACCCGCAACCTGGAAGATGGCCTCTACGCCCTGCGCCTGCAAGTTGTCCGCCAGGACGACAGCCTCTCCACCGCGCTGACCCTGGTGACCGTAGATAACACCCCGCCGCAGCTGCGGCTGCGCGCCCCACAAGATGGAGCGCGCCTCTCCGCCGATGAAGGGCAAGCCCTTTTGATCCGCACCGAGGTGACCGATAACCTGCGCCTCGACAGCCTGGTGTTTTACCTGGATGGGAAACGCATCGCCCAACGCAGCGAACCACCCTGGGCGGCGCTGACCCGGGTCTCTCCGGGCAGCCACACCTTGCGCCTGCAAGCGCGCGACGCCGCAGGCAACACCACCACCGTAGAAAGCCAGTTCGAAGTGCAGCCCTGAAGACTGGCGCCCAGAGAAGGGGGACAAATACCCGCGCACCGCATGACAATTGTCCCTTGTCTGCCCAGATTAAACTGATTAATCTTGCCCCGCAACGCAAATTTTTTTGGGAGAGTGTCCTATGGCTATGAAAATCCTGGATGACTGCATCTCATGTGGCGCCTGCCTGCCAGAATGCCCCACCGAATCCATCACCGAAGGCGACCTGATTTACGAGATCAACCCGGATACCTGCGTGGAATGCGAAGGCTACCACGATGAACCCGCCTGCACCGCAGTATGCCCGGTGGATTGCATCGTCCAGGCCGACGAATAAACCACAGGTGACATTTGTCCACGAAAAACAGATGGGTTTCCATCTGTTTTTCGTTTGAATTTACGCAAACCTCCATTGACCGCGCTCTATTTGCTGCTATAATCAACGCGAACCTTCGGGGCAGGGTGAAATTCCCGACCGGTGGTATAGCCCACGAGCGCTTGATCAGAGAGCGCATGAGCCGGTGAAACTCCGGCGCCGACGGTGACAGTCCGGATGCAAGAAGGTTTGTTCCGCATGTTTTGCCATCCATGCGGCCTGTGTTCATTGCCCCGAAAACCTTCGTTTTCGGGGTTCATTTCTTTTGGCGCGCCCCGAAGCCTGGCTTCGGGGTTTGTTTTTTCACCAGGAGGTGCCGCCATGCAAGCCAGCCTGCATATCCCCAGACGCTTCTTCTCCCGCCGTCCCAGCTGGGGCCCGGCGATCCTGTCGCTGGCTGCTGCGCTGGCAGGCTGGGAAGTCTTCACCGCCCACGCACACCTGCCAGCCTTCATTCTCCCCTCGCCTTCTCAGGTGCTGCAAAGCTTTTGGCAGGCGCTGCGGTACGGCAACCTGCTCTATCACAGCGCCTACACCCTGCTCGAGGTGCTGGCCGGGTTGTCGCTGGGTGTCTTTTGGGCGACCTTGCTCGGCTACCTGCTGGCCCGCTCGCCACGGCTGGAACGCCTGCTCTCTCCCTACCTGGTCGCCAGCCAGGCCATCCCCATCGTCGCCATTGCGCCCCTGTTGGTCATCTGGTTTGGGCCCGGGCTGTTTTCCAAAGCGCTGACCAGCGCCCTGATCGTCTTCTTTCCCGTTCTGGTCAACACCGTGGTCGGTTTGCGGGCGGTTCCTCAATCGCTCTACGACCTGATGCGCTCGCTGGGCGCCTCGCGCTGGCAGACGTTCCGGTATCTGGAGATCCCGGCGGCGCTGCCGGTCTTCCTCGGCGGCCTGCGCATTGGCGCCACGCTTTCGGTCATCGGCGCCGTGGTGGGAGAATTCGTCGGCGCCGACCGCGGCCTGGGGTTCATGATCAACGTCAGCCGCGGCCAATACAACACCGCTCTGGTTTTCGTCGCCGTTTTCACCCTCATCCTGATGGCCTTGCTGCTTTACGGCAGCGTGCTCTGGTTGGAACGCCGCCTGCTCTACTGGCGGCAGCGCCCCGAAGGCTGACTCTACCCTGCTTGTTGAAGGAGAACGCTCCATGCTGAAAAAACTCTTGCCCCTCATCCTCCTCGTTTCCGCAGGCCTCAGCGCCTGCGCGCCGACAACCGCTGAACCCGCAGAAACGAGGGCAGGTTCGTTGCAAGAAATCCGTCTGCCGATGGGCTACATCCCCAACGTGCAGTACGCCCCTTTTTACGTCGCCCTGGAAAAGGGGTACTACCGCGAAGCCGGCTTTGAAGTCACCTTCGATTACGCCTTCGAAACCGACGGCGTCGCCCTGGTCGGCGCCAACCAGCTGCCTTTTGCGGTCGTCTCCGGCGAGCAAGTCTTGCTGGCCCGCGCCCAGGAGGTGCCGGTGGTTTACGTCATGGCCTGGTATCAGCAATACCCTATCTCCGTCGTCGCCAAAAGCGATCTCGGCCTTACCACCCCGGCAGACCTGCGCGGCAAACACATCGGCCTGCCCGGCCTCTTTGGGGCCAATTACATCGGCCTCAAGGCGTTGCTCTACACAGTCGGCGTTGAGGAAACCGAAGTCACCCTGGAGAGCATCGGCTTCAACCAGGTAGAAGCCCTGTCCGCCGACCAGGTAGAGGTCGTCGTCGGCTACACGGCCAACGAACCCATCCAGCTGCGCGCCCAGGGCTATGATTTGACCGAATTCAAGGTGGCGGACTACGTTCAGCTGGCCGCCAACGGGATCATCACCAACGAGACGTTGATCCGGGAAGACCCGGACATGGTGCGCCGCTTTGTCGACGCCACCCTGCGGGGACTGGCCGACACCATCGCCAACCCGGACGAAGCCTATGAGATCAGCAAGAACTACGTGGAAAACCTGGCCCAGGCAGATGAGGCCGTTCAGAAACAGGTTTTGCTGACTTCCATCGCCATGTGGCAGGCCGATCGCCTCGGTTTCAGCGACCCACGCGCCTGGGAAAACATGGAGGACGTCTTGCTGCAAATGGGGCAAATCAGCACGCCGCTGGAACTGGAAGACGCTTTTACCAATGAATTCATCCCCTGAGCCTCTCTTGCAGGTGCGCGGGCTGGGGCTGAAATACCCCGATGCCAGCGGCGGCCTGGAAGCCCTGCGGCAGACAAGTTTTTCCCTGTACCCGGGAGAATTTGTCGCCCTCATTGGGCCTTCGGGCAGCGGCAAATCGACCCTTTTGCGCCTGATCGCCGGCCTGCTGGAACCCACCCACGGCGAAATCTCCTTCCCGCAGCAAAAGCCGCGCATCGGCATGGTCTTTCAAGACGCCAACCTGATGCCCTGGCGCAGCGTGCTGGACAACGTCGCCCTGCCGCTGGAACTGAACGGCCTGCCGCGCGCCGCAGCGCAGGAACGCGCGCAGGAGATGCTGAAGCTGGTCGGGCTGGCCGATTTCGCCACCAGCCTGCCCCACGATCTCTCGGGCGGCATGGCGCAGCGGGTTGCCATTGCGCGCGCGCTCATCCATCAGCCGGATCTCCTCCTGCTCGATGAGCCGTTTGCCTCGCTGGACGCCCTGACCCGCGAACAAATGTGGGATGAATTATTGCACATCTGGCAGCAAACCCGCCCCACTGTGCTCATGGTCACCCATTCCATCGGCGAGGCCCTCTTCCTGGCGGATCGGGTGTTGGTGCTCAGCCGCCGCCCGGGGCACA
>WGAD01000333.1 GCA_015489255.1 Anaerolineales bacterium
CCTTAATCCAGCAGGCGTTGGCCAATGTGTATGCCCGCGCTGGGCGGCAAGAAGAAGCCATTCACCTGCTCGATAGCCTGGCCGAGCGTTTACTGAACGAAGGCGATCGGGAAGGGGCCATTGCGACCATCAACCGCATCCTGGCGCTCAACCCGCCCAATGCGGAGCAATACCGCCAGATTTTGGCAACGCTGTAACCCCTCTGGAATGAAGAAGCAGGCGGCGGATGCACCCGCCGCCTGCTTTTGTGTGGGATCAGGGTTCGTCGGCTTCGGCCTCCAGCGCCAACAGCGCCGGTTTGAGGCTAAACCAGAGGATCAGGGTGACCAGCACCGCTGAGGTGATGCACCACATGCACACGGCACGAATGACGAAAGGCTCCAGATACGTCAGGTAAGCGGAGAAGGCGGTGCCAAAGAAAGACGCGCCGAACAGCAAAGGGTAGCCCCAGCGTGCGGCCCGGGGACGTTGCCGCCAGTGAGCCAGGGCCCAGGCCGCCAGCATCCCAACGTAACCGGCGGCGCCCAGCAGGGCGACCGGCAGCACGCCAAAGAGCATGGCATAGGGGCTTTTTTGCACCGCGTTGCAGTTGCCCACCGGCCCGCAAATGGCGCTGGCCTCGGGCGTTGTTTCGATATAGGTCAGGTAAAGGGCGACGCTCAACCCCAGGGCCGCCAGCAGGGGGATGAGCCGATCTTGCCAGGGCGGCGGCGGGGGGCTGTCGGCGGGCAGCCCGTTGACAAAACGGTACACTGCATAGACCAGGGTGAGGATCATCACGACCAGCAGGGCGATTGCCAGGCCGAATCCATCGGCTGCCCCCTCGGCGGCAGCCAAACGGGTCAACAAGGCTGGAGAAAAACCGTACAGGGTCATTGCTCTGCCTCCGGGGTGGCCTGGTCGATGAAAGCAGCCAGGTCGTCTTTCAGCGCGGCCAGGGCCGGTTCGTGGATGTACATCATGTGGCCGGCCTCGTAATAGGCCATAGAAACATTGCCTCGCAATTCGGGCGGCAGCCCGAGGTGATTGAAGGTGTACTCGGTGGCAAAATAGGGGGTGGCGAAGTCGTAGTATCCGTTGGCGACGAACACCTTTAGGTAAGGGTTCGTTGTCATGGCTGCGCGCAGGGTTTCGCCAACGTTGACGTAGCGGTTTTCGTATTCAGCATAAGACCAGGGCCAAACGCCCATGTTCAGCACCTCGTAGGGGAGATCGGTCTCATATTCCAGCTCGCGGCGCACATAATCATAGAAGGCGGCGGTATAGGGGCCGATGATGCGCGTGTAGGAGGGGTCTTTTTCGAAGTGTTCGCCGACGCTGTCGCGGTCGCGTCCCGTGAAGCGGCTGTCCAGCCGACCGACCGTCAGGCCGCGGTCGCGCAGCAATTCCTTCACAAAGCGGAAGATGTCAATGCGCAGGTCAGCGCGTTCGATGTATTCCAGCGACAGGCCGGTGTAGCGGGCCAGCTTTTCGGCCACCCGGCGGCGTTCCGCTTGCGGCAATTGGTCGCCTTTGAGCAGGGCCAGGGCGTATTCGTGGAGGGCGAAGCGTTCCACCTCGCGCAGCAGGCTTTGCAGCGGACGACGCAGCCGCAATTTGCGATGATACCAGGCGGTGGCTGCGTATGTGGGCAGAAAAAGGATGTAGGGCAGATCGTTGCCGGGGTCGAAGCGGGCTGTGCCGAAGTTCAAGATCGAAGAAATCAGCATCAGGCCGTTCAGATACATGCCGTACCGGTCTTGCAAATAGCCGGATAACCCCGCCGCCCGCGTGGTGCCGTAACTTTCGCCGATGAGAAATTTGGGAGAAAGCCAGCGTTTGTATCGTGTGGTGTAGAGACGGATGAAATCGCCCACGCTTTCAATATCACGCTTTAGGCCGTGGAAAGGTTTGGCTTTTTCTCCCTCTACCGGGCGGCTGTAGCCGGTGCTGACCGGATCAATGAAGACCAGGTCGGTTTTATCCAGCAGGGAGAAGGGGTTATCTGCCAGATCGAAGGGCGGCTGGGGCATATCGCCTTCAAACGTCAGGCGCACGCGGCGCGGACCGAGAAGCCCCAAATGCAGCCAGACGGAAGAAGACCCCGGCCCGCCGTTGAACGAAAACGTGAGCGGTCTGCGGCGCACATCGGCCACATCATCGCGGGTGTAGGCAACGAAGAAAATGCGCGCTTTGGGTTGGGCGCCCTCCGATTCCTTTTCGCGGTCGCGCGTTTCCTCTTTCAGCACGATGACGCCGGCCGTCACCGTGTAGGCGATCTCCTGTCCATTCAGCAGCAGCTTGTGGTGCGTGATGGAGAGTTTATCCTCCGCCGCCGGGCGAGTGTCTTGGGTCTCTGTCATGAGATGCTCCTAGTATTCTGTAACCTCGAAGGTATGAATGATCATCTCCACATCGGCGTTATGCGGGATTTGATACCCAAACCAGATTCGGTCGCCCAGTTCATCGGACGGAACGGGGACATCCTGCGACACGGCGAGGCCGTCCAGATATACGGAAATAAAGTTCCCCTTGCGCACCAGGCGCAGCTGCACCCTGTCGCCGCCGACGTATTTGGCCAGGGCCTCCGCCTGCCCGGTCACATAATTGCCGCGGACGACGTAAATGGTGGAGCCATTGGTCGATTTTCGCACTCCCACCCAGGCGCCCGGCAGCGTATCGCTGGCGCCAAAACCAACGAAGACATCGATTTGGGCGTTATCGATGCGGTCGCGCATCCTGCTGATGGTGAAATCGAAAGTTACCTCGGCATTGTCGGCGATGGGGGACGAAAAGCCGACGGTTTTGGCGCTTGGCTGGTGCACCGACAGGCGCAAGCCGCCCTGATAGGCATAAATGCCCCAGGCATCTGCGTTCCAGCAGCCGTTGCGTTCGCTGAGGACGTTGGGGAAAGGTTGCCAAATGGCTGCGCTAATGC
>WGAD01000334.1 GCA_015489255.1 Anaerolineales bacterium
CCCCGGGCCTGCGTTGCGCCGGCACCTGGCAATACAACCCTCAACAAGCCCGCCAACGTCTGCTTGCCTGGCTGCAAGCCCTTCCCGCGCGCACCTGGTGGGGATTGAACGCCTTCATCGCCGGCGTTCACCAACACACCCCCGATTTTCTGCGCGCCGGCGGCGCTTACGACTCCTGGCTCCTCTACCGGACGGCGGACGGCGCCTATCTCAAAGGCTTCGAACACTGGATGGACGTCGAAGGCGCTTTCCTCCGTTACCTGATCGTCGGCCCCCTGTTCTGGCTGGGGCTGACCGAAACCGCCGAAAATGAAACCGGGCAACCGACAGCCTTCCGCCTCAGCCCGCGGGCGGCGGCTTTGCTATCGGGGCAACCCGCCGACGATTTGACCGCCGAATCGCCTCCCTTGCACGTCTCCTCGCAAGGTGTCATCCTCGTACCGCCTCAGGCCAGATTGGCCCTGCGCTACCAGATCGCCCGCTTTGGCGAATGGGAACAGGCCAACCAGAACGGATACCGCTACCGCATCACGCCGGCCTCCCTGGAACGGGCCGCCAGGCAGGGGCTGTCTAGCGCGCACCTCCTGTCTCTGCTGCAAAAACACGCCGCCGCCCTGCCGCCCGCCCTGCGCACCGCGCTGATCCGCTGGGAAAAGCAAGGAGGCCCGGCGGCCCGCTTGCAAACCGTCTTGCTGCTGCGCCTCGCTTCTCCTGAAATCCTGGCCGAGTTGAAAAAAAGCCCGGCAGCCCGCTTTTTGGGCGAACAAATCGGCCCGACGGCCATTCTCGTCCAGCCCGCCGCTCGAAAAAAAATCCTGGCCGCCCTGGCCGAACTCGGCTGGCTGACCGACGACCGCAGCAAAGGTGACGAATAACAGTTGTCTCACCCTCAAGCCCAGCGATATAATGGACGCACCTGTCTTGTTTATCCCACACTCTTACACGGAGCAACCATGTCCACCAAAACCGATTGGATCCTGCAAGAACTGGAAAGCCTGAAAGAAGCCGGCCTGTACACCAACATCCGCACCCTGGGGTCTCCGCAGGGCGCCTGGCTGGTGGTTGACGGCAAAAAAGTGCTCAATTTCTGCTCTAACAATTACCTGGGGCTGGCCAATCACCCCCGTCTGGTGCAGGCCGCCCACGAAGCGCTCGATCGCTACGGCGTGGGGCCAGGTGCAGTGCGCACCATCGCCGGCACGATGGACCTGCACCTGGATCTGGAAAAACGGCTGGCGGCCTTCAAAGGCGTCGAAGCGGCCATCACCTTCCAGTCCGGCTTCAACGCCAACCTGGCGACCATCCCCGCCCTGGTGGGCAAAGAAGACGTCATCTTCTCAGATGAGCTCAACCACGCCAGCATCATCGACGGCTGCCGCCTCTCGCGGGCGCGCATTGTACGCTATGCCCACAATGACGTCGCCGACCTGGAACGGGTGATCAAGGAAAACAAGGGCACCTATCGCCGGGCCCTGATCGTCACCGATGGCGTCTTCAGCATGGACGGCGACATCGCCCCACTGGACGAAATCTACCAGGTCGCCAGCGCCCATGACATCCTGCTGATGGTGGACGACGCCCACGGCGAAGGCGTGCTGGGACGCGGCGGACGCGGCATCGTCGATCACTTCGATCTGCACGGCAAAGTGGATATTGAAGTCGGCACCCTGTCCAAAGCTTTTGGCGTCGTCGGCGGCGTCGTGGCCGGCAAGGCAGAGATTATCGCCTGGCTGCGCCAACGCGGGCGCCCCTTCCTCTTCTCCTCTGCCATGACAGTCCCCGACACCGCTGCCTGCATCGCCGCGGTCGATCTGCTTGAAGAATCCACCGACCTGGTCGACAAGCTCTGGGACAACGCTCGCTTCTTCAAAGCAGAAATGAAAAACCTGGGGTTCGACACCGGTCACAGCGTCACGCCCATCACCCCCATCATGCTGGGAGAAGCCCCGCTGGCCCAGGAATTCAGCCGCAAACTCTACGAAAACGGTGTCTTTGCTACCGCCATCGGCTACCCCACCGTCCCCAAAGGCAAGGCCCGCATCCGGGTGATGATCTCCGCCGCCCACGAAAAAGAAGACCTGGAAAAAGGCCTGGAAGCCTTCGCCCGCGTCGGGCGCGAACTTGGGGTCATCTCCTGAAGTTCCCCTCCCCCCACAGCAGGCCGCCACGCGCGCGGCCTGTTTTATTGTATAATGAAGCCGCTCTGCCTATCCGAAAGATTAACATCGGCATCGCGCGCACGGTGCGCCGCTCTTTCGAACAACCGCACAGATCCAGCGCCAGCATAAACCCCGGCGCAACACGCACTGCAAACGGGCACCAATGCCCAACCAACCTGCCACATGGAGAAATAC
>WGAD01000335.1 GCA_015489255.1 Anaerolineales bacterium
GCGCAACGCTATCTGGATGGCGGCCCCGGAGACCTGCTGAATACCTTGAAGGAACTGGCCGCCCTGGCTCCCGACCATCCCGCCATCGGGCAGGCCCGCCAGCGCATGGCGCAAGCCTATCTCAAGCGGGCCGATGCCGCCCTGACCGAAGGCATGCTGAACGAGGCCGCCAAAGCCTTGGCGCACGGTCGCCAGGTCCAGCCAAAGCGGCCGGACTGGGCGCGCTTGGAACGACGCATCGCCAGCGAAAAACAGCGCCAACAAGCCATCGCCGAACTGGTTACCCGGCTCGACCGGCAACTGGCGGCCCACCGCTACACCAAGCCCGAAGGCGACAACGCCTTGGCCACCGTGGCAGCGCTGGCGCGGTTGGAGCCCGACCACCCGGCCATCGCCCGGGCGCGCCAGACGATGGGGGATTTCTACCAGCAGCGGATCGAGGCATATCTGGCGGACGAACGGCTCGACCGGGCGGAGGACTTTTTGGCCCGGGGCCGCCGGGCGCAGCCGCAGCGGCCGGACTGGGCCGGGTTGGAGGCGCGCATCAAAAGCCTGCGGCGGACTTTGGCAGCACGCCGGCTCGCCGAGGAAACGCGCCTGGCCGAAGAGGCGCGCCGGCGCCGGTCTCGTCGGATCACCATTCCGCCCGATGCCGGCACCTCGCCCGGCCGCTTCACCAAGATCGACGCCGATGGCAGCCCGCTTCCGGCCTCGGCCCGCCATTGGTCCTGCGTGCGGGACAATGTTACCGGCCTGATCTGGGAGGTGAAGACCGACGACGGCGGCCTGCATGACAAGGACCATACCTATACCTGGTACGATCCCAATCCCAGAACCAACGGCGGCGACAGCGGCGTCAAAGATGGCGGAAAATGCGCCGCCGGCGTGCGCTGCGACACCACCGGCTTTGCCGAGGCGGTGAACCGGGTTGGCCTGTGCGGCGCAAACGATTGGCGGGTGCCCACGCGCGAGGAACTGCGCTCCATCGCGGACCTGGGTAGAGTAGAACCCGCCATCGACACGGCCTGGTTCCCCAACACACCTTCGTCGGATTTTTGGTCGGCCTCTCCGTTTGCCTCCAACTCCGATTACGCGTGGGGCCTGGACTTCGGCAACGGCTACGACGCCTGGGGCGACCGCTCCCTTGCCCTACACGTTCGGTTGGTGCGCGCGGGACAGTGATTTTGTTTTTTTGGATGGGAAAACATGGCAAGATTGCAAAATACGACTTTGTGGCGCGATGCGAATCGCTTGATGCTGGTGATCGAGGAAGCGGTCAGGAAATTTCCGCGCTATCATAAGTACGCCATCGGCACCGATCTGCGGCGCCAGGCCCAGGGGATATGCCGGCTGATCTCCCGCGCCGCCACGGCGCCGCCCTCCGAACGAAAACACCAGGTGCAGCGCCTGGTGCTGGCGGTGGACGACCTCAATCGGCGTTTGCGTCCTGACTGAGATCCGGTTTGTTCCAGACAAACCTCCAATCAGTCTTTCGCTTCGCGTTTCACAGCAGCCAGTTTCACGCGGCTGACGCCGACAGGCCGTCTCGTCCCGCTGTGGGAAGCCAGGGAGGCGGCGTATTTCGAGGATCAGTGTACTTGGTTCGAACGGCAGTGGCCGGGATTCGTGGTTCTGGTGCAGCGGGGGCGGGTGTTCATCCTGCGCGGCGCTTGCGCTTTTGGAATGGAACCGGGAGCCGTTTTGCCGCTGTCCCGCCTGAAAGCCTTGCGGCGACGGCTGCGCCAAGCCGGCTGGCCCCATCTTTTCGTCGCCGAGGAAGGCCTGCCGGGCGGCGGGTTGAAGCGCCGTGTGTTGCGCCTGGCCTGGGCGCCCAATTTGTAGAGCAGGCCCATCATCTCATCGACACTGGATTGGCTCATGAAATATCTCACATCCTGTTTCCTGCTGGCCGCCGGTCTTCTGGCCGGCCCGTTGCCGGCCCAGCAGTGCAACGGCCGGGTCGCCCGGACCACCCCCACCGGGCGTTTCGTGCTCCATGCGGACGGTACCGCCACGGACCGCCGCACCGGACTGCAATGGCGGCGTTGCGCCGAAGGCCAGCGCTGGGCCGGGGGCACCTGCCGGGGCGAGCCGGCAACCTACACCTGGGACGAGGCGGTGCGGCGCTTCGGCAAGCCGGACGCGCAAGGTTGGCGCCTGCCAGGCCTGAAGGAGCTGGCCTCCATCGTCGAGCTGGCCTGCTGGAACCCGGCCATCAATCTACAGGTGTTTCCCAACACGCCCGCGTCGGATTTTTGGTCGGCCTCTCTGGATGCCTCCGTCTCCTTCAACGCGTGGTTCCTGAACTTCAACCTCGGCGACGACAACCGCTCCTTCCGCTACTATGCCCTACACGTTCGGTTGGTGCGCGCGGGACAGTGATTTTGGTTTTTTGGCCAGACCGTGGGATGGGTCGAGGCACGAGACCCATCGACGCCCGTGAAGCCGTCATTGGGATATTTTGATGGGTTTCGCTGCGCTCAACCCATCCTACATTGCCTACCTGGATTTGCGCGGCTGTTACAATCGGCGTGCGGGTGGCTTTGGCCCGCCCTGCCCGAATCGGGCCTCCATTGCAACAGGCGCTTTCTAACAAGGAACGATCCGCGTGACTGCATTCAAGGCTTGGTGGTCGCCGCGCCCCGGCATGAGGGTATTCGTGCTGGTGGCCGGGCTGTGCTGGCTGGGCGTGGCCTGGCGCCTGGGCCAGCTCGGCGCCTCGGGCGGCGCCCCGGCCCAGGGCCTGAGCGAGGATGCCTTGTTGTTTCGGCGCGCCCTGGCCGCCGGGTTGCTCCAGGCGGAGCCGAACGGCGCCTTGCGCCCGGTGGCGCGCGATCATCTGTTGGCCGCCGCCTGGCGCGGCCGGCCCGTGAAGGAAGCGGACGCCCGCCTGTTGGCCGCGTTGTGGGGCTCGCCCGCCGGTCGCGCGGTGCGCGCCGAACTGGCATTGTGGAACGCCGGCCGCGCCCTGGCGGCGGTGCGCGACAACGCTCCGCCGGCGGTACGCGCCACCGGTTGGCGCGCCTTCACCTGCGACGGCGCGCCGCGCGGGACCGGCGGGTTGGTGCCGGCGGCCTACGGTTTTTTGCACCAGGGGCGTTTGCACACCGGTTTCGGGCCCTGGCAGGTGGCGGCCGGAGAGGATTGCGTGGAGTTTCGCAACCGCTACAGCGCGCCGGCGCCGGTGGCCTTCGAAATCTGGTATGTGGGCCGGGCCGAGGGGCGGAAGGATGCCCGGCCGGTGTCTCCTGAACGGCCGTTCCGGCCTCCGGGTTGTCTCAAGGCGCCCGGCGCGCTGGAAGCCGGCAAGCTGGCCGTGGGCACCGATGGTTGGCGACGAGCCGGGAAAGGGTTCGAGCGAACGCTGCGCCTGCGCCTGATGCCGGCCCGACAGCCCTTGTTGCGAGTAGCCGGGGTGAAACCGGGCATCGATCCGAAAAGCTGCCGTTTCGTCTGGCATGAGGACCAGGCCACGCCCACCGCGGGCAAGCGGAGTTACCGGGTATGGAGCGCCGACGGCGTGGCGCTGCTGGACGAGCATGGCCGGCCCACCCGGGCCGCGCGCGAGTTGGGGCTGTTGCCGCTGGTGGGGTTCGGACCGGCCGACGCCTTCTCCCTGAGCGGCCTGCTGGCGCGCAGCGCCTTGCCCCACCCCGGTTATGAACTCACTTTGACGCTGGACAGCCGATTGCAGCGCGCGGCTCAGGCGGTGCTGCGCGAAGGGGTGGCGGCGATGTTCGGCGCCGACCGATATGCCGGTGAGCGCCGCGCCGCCCTGGTGGTGCTGAACGCGAACGACGGCGCCATCCTGGCCGCCGCCGGCCTGCCGGCATTGCCGCCAGGTCCCAATCCCGCAACGGCCCCGGTTCCACCTTCAAGCCGATCACCGCCCTGGCGGCCCTGGCGGCGGCCCGGCAAAGGCCCGATGTGGCTGAAATGCTGAAGGGCTGGCAGCCCAGGCGATTCAAGAAAGAGACCGGTTTGGCGCTGAACGCCGGCGCCATGGACCCCTATGCCGGCATTCCTGGCGGCTGGCCCGATGGGCGCAGGCGGCTGCTGCGCAACTTTCGCGGCACCAGTTTTCTCAACCTGATCCGCAAACGCCGCCTGCGCGCGCGCGAGTGTTCCAAGGAGAAGCCGCCGCCGGCGGCCCTGGGGTTGCCCCAGGCGGTGCGCGAGTCGCTGAACCTGTGGTTCGCGGCCCTGGCCTTGCGGGTGGATGGCGCTGCCGCGGCGGCCCTGGACCAGCGCAAGGCGCCCGACCCGCCGGCCTGGCTGGATCGGGCGATGCGCCGGCTGGGTTTCGACCGGCCGCTGGCGTTGACCGCGGGCGCGCCGGCATTTCTTTCCACCTGGGGGCGGCCGACCTTGCCGGCCGCCAAGGCGACCTTGTGGAGCGATCCACGCCCGGCGCGCTGGGTGCTGGCGCAGAACGCCATCGGGCAGGGCGTGGCGGCCAGCCCGTTGCACATGGCGCGCCTGGCCGCCAGCCTGGCGGCGGGCGGCACGGTGCGGCCGCACCTGGTGGCGCGTTGGGATGGCGAGGCGGTGGACCTCCCGGAGCCCGAATCCTGGGGACTGGATCTCGATCTTTTGCGCGCCGGCATGAAGGCGGTGCCGGAGGTCGGCACCGCCGCGCGGGCCTTTCGCAGGCAGTTTCGGAAACGATTGAACAGCCCGTTGCGCTGCAACACCTGGGGCAAGACCGGTACCGCCCAGGTGCGCGGCGAAAAGGGGCGGGCCCGTTATGTGTCGGCCTGGTTCATCGGCTGGCACCGCCCGGCCAAGGGCAAGGGGCCGCCTCTGGCTTTCGCCTGCCAGGTGACCCATGCCCACGGCCGGGGGCACAACAGCGGCGGATCGGTGTGCGCGCCCCTGGTGGCGAAATTTTTGGATTGGGTGTACGGCGACAAAGCCCAATCACAATGACAACGCGTCATGCGTAGGATGGGTTGAGCGCAGCGAAACCCATCGAAAATACGCCGGCGCTGGCTTTGCGGGCTGATGGGTCTCGTGCCTCGACCCATCCTACGACCTGCGCTCAGTCGGCAATGTAGGATGGGTTGAGCACAGCGAAACCCATCAATAAGGCTTTTTTGACACGGTGCCGCATGGCGGCCTGGTTCGGGAGATCACACTTGTTGCGCATCGGTTGGTTGTTGGGCTGGCTGGCCTTGGCGTGGGCGGCGTCGGCCATGTTTTCCGCCGCGCCCGAAACCCGGCATCTGCTGTGGACGCGGGTCGCCGCCGGCAAGGGCCCGGTGCTGCTGGGCTATCGCGAACTGGGCCAGCGCCCCGGCGGCGCGCGGTCGGCGGAGCGCCATCATGTGCGGGTGGAGCTGCGCGACGGGCGCTGGTGGATCGCCAACGTGGCGCTGCACAAACGCGTGGACGCCCCCGGCGGCGGACGGAATCCACGGTTTCTCAAGCGCTGGCGTCTGGCGGCGGGGGATCATCTGTGGCTGAACGGGGTGCGGGTGACGGTGCTGGCCGCGGATGCCACCACGTTGCATTTACGCAGCGAGAACGGAGACGAGGCGCGCTGGCGCGGCGGTCGGCTGGAGACCGGCACGGCGCCCTTTGCGGATTGCCCGCGGGAAGGGGCGGCCTGGTGGAAGCGCTGGCTGGCGAGGCCGCGGGGCAAGGAGTTGTTTTTGTTTACCCTGGGCGGGCAGGTGCCCTGTGCGCGCCGCTGGCCGCTGCCCGGGGTGCCGGTGGGCGGCGCGCGGGTGGTTTGGGCGGCGGATGCTTTCTGGCTGGCGCCGGGGCGGGCCGAGGCGCGCCTGGCCCGGGCCGGCGAGAAAAAACATCGGGCCTTTTCGGACCTGGCATTGCCGGTGGGTGAAGAAGAGGATGCGGTGCAACGGGTTTATCTCGGCCGGGGTGGTTACGAGCTGAAGGTTCGCAATGGCGATCTGTGGTGGATGCCGCTGACCGGCAGCGATCTGTTCGCGCCTGATGAAGCTTTGCCACAGCCCGGCGATCCGCGGGTGTCGGTGCGGTACAGTCAGGCCGCCGGTGGCGCGGATGGGGTTTTGTATCGATGGTTCTGGCTGGGTTGGGCGGGCTGGTTGGTGTCGGGCCTGGTGACGGCCTGGCGTGGTCGGTTGCGCGGGACCGGTGGCGGTTTGTGGGTTTGCGCCGCGCTGCTTTCGGGCATCGGCGTGCTCACTTTGGCGCAGCTCGCCTTGGGCGGGGACAGCACCCGCTGGTTGCGTTTTGCCCAGGGGCAGGCGCAACTGTGGACGGCCTACGGGTGGTTTCTTTTGTTGCCGGCGCTGCTGCCGGCCACCGGGGTTCATGGCCTGCTGACCGGGTTGTTTACCGGCCAGGCGCGCTTCTGGAA
>WGAD01000336.1 GCA_015489255.1 Anaerolineales bacterium
CTCCACCAGTGGCGGGATCTGGCTGGCCGTCATCTCCAGGGTTTGTTCCATCAGGGCGGGGACGCTTTCCAGCGGGCGGGTATCGCGTCCGGCCAGGCGGTAAGCCAGGTAGAGGAAGGTGAAGGCCTGGTTGGTGAAGGTCTTGGTGGCTGGGACGCTGATCTCATAACCGCAGCCCAGCGGCAGCCAGCAGGCTGTGGCCTTCGTCAGCGTGGAGCCGATGACGTTGGCGATCGACAGAGATTTCATCCCGCGAGATTCCGCCGCATTGAGGGCGTTGAGCACGTCTTTCGTCTCGCCCGATTGGCTGACGAAGATCCCTACGTCTTCGTGGGAGACGGTGGGCAGGTATTGCGGAATGAATTGCGGCGCCAGCACCGGAATCACAGGGCGCCCGGCGATTTGGGCGAAATACACCGCTCCCAGCAGGGCGGCATGGTAACTCGTGCCGCAGGCGATGAAGTAGAGGTTGCGGGCGCGCTGGATGGTTTCCAGGGCTTCTTCTACCTCGGGCAGGCCGTCCAGCAGATGAAGCAGTTCGCGGGCTACCTGGGGTTGTTCGTGGATTTCCTTGAGCATAAAGTGGGGGTAACCGGCCTTTTGAACGGCATCCATGCTTTCGGTGATTTCTTCCACCGGCGCATCCACCAGGCTGCCATCGCTAACCGAGCGCACCTCCACCCCGTCGTGCCGCAGCACCACGATCTGACCGTCTTCCAGGCGGATGACGCGGCGGGTGAGGGGCAGAATGGAAGGCAGGTCGGAAGAGACGACGGTGAACCCCTCACCCAGGCCGACGACCAACCCGGAGCCTTTCTTGAAGGCGTAGAGCTTATCGTCATCTGCCTGCCCGATGACGAAGGCATAGTCGCCTTGCAGGTCGCCGTAGGCCAGGCGAATGGCATCGATAAAGTCGTAGCCCTTGTCCACATAGCGTTCCACCGCGTGGACGCAGGTTTCGCCATCGTTTTCGGAGCGGACGGTCATTCCTTCGGCGATGAATTGCCGGCGCAGCTCCACGTTATTGACGACGTTTCCGTTGTGTGCGCCGACCATGTCGCCATCGGAATCCAGGTGCGGTTGGGCGTTGACCTGCGAAGGGGCGCCGAAGGTCGCCCAGCGCAACTGGGTGATGCCGCGTTGTCCGCGCATGTTGTAGAGGTTGTATTTTTCGGCCACTTCTTGCACTTTGCCCACGTCTTTGCGCAGGTCAATCTTCCCGTTGCTGATGGTTGCCACGCCAACCGAATCATAACCGCGATAGGTCAGGCGTTCTGCGGCTTCTACCAGCAGGGGGCCGAGTTCTTGTTCTTTTTCGGTGACGATACCAAAGATACCGCACATAGCATCTCCTTAGAGGGTTAAGAATAGAAGCCCGCCGGGGCGGGACAATTTTACCCGATCCGCCAGGGACGGCCCGCCGCAGCGGCGGAGACCGGAGGGGCGCAAAACGCCCGCCCAGACTGGGCGGGCGTTGGGCAGGTGGGCGCCGATCAGCCGAGGGTGGGCGTGGAGAGCACGTCCTGGTTGTCGTAGTCTTCTGGCATCCAGCAGCAAAGCACCAGTTCGCGAGCGGCTTTGACCTCGTCCATGCGCCCAAAGGGGGTGTTGTGCGGGGCGGTGTGCACCACCTCGGGGTTGGTTTTGGCCTCTTCAGCGATCTTGAGCATTGCTTCGGCAAAAGCATCGAGGGTGGCCTTGTTCTCGGTTTCGGTCGGCTCAATCATCAGCGCCTCGTGGACGATCAGAGGGAAGTAGTTCGTGGGCGGGTGGAAGCCGTAATCCATCAGGCGCTTGGCGATATCGAGGGCGCGCACGTCGGAGCCGGCGATGCGGCCTTCGGCCACGAATTCGTGCATGCAGATGCGATCGTAAGGCACGGGATAGGTCTGGTTGAGCAAGACGCGCAAATAGTTGGCGTTGAGGACGGCGTTTTCGGCCACGGCGCGCAACCCTTCGGCCCCGTGCATGGCGATGTAGGTGTAGGCGCGGACGACGATGCCAAAGTGGCCGTGGAAGGATTTGACCCGCCCGATCGAGTGCTTGGGCGTTACCAGGCCATAGAGCGGGGGCAAGTCGTCGTCACCTTCGTCCACGATGTCCACGATGGGGGCGGGGAGAAAATCGGCCAGGTGCGCGGCCACACCAACCGGGCCAGACCCCGGGCCGCCGCCGCCGTGGGGCGTGGAGAAGGTCTTGTGCAGGTTGAAGTGCATAACGTCGAAACCTGCGTCGCCGGGGCGCATGATGCCCAGCAGGGCGTTCATGTTGGCGCCATCGCCATAGACCAGGCCACCGGCCTCGTGGACGATGCGGATGACCTCTTCCAGGTTTTCGTCGAACAGGCCCAGGGTGTTGGGGTTGGTGAGCATCAGGCCGACGGTGGTCTCGTCGCAGGCGGCGCGCAGGGCCTCCAGGTCCACGTTGCCGCGGTCATCGGAGGCGATTTGCTTCACCTTGAACCCGACCATGGCGGAGGAGGCCGGGTTGGTGCCGTGGGCGGAATCGGGCACCAGGATGACGTTGCGTCGCTGGTCGCCGCGGGCCTGGTGGTAGGCGCGCATGATGAGCACGCCGGTTAGCTCCCCGTGGGCGCCGGCGGCCGGCTGCAAGGAGATGGCGGCAAACCCGCTGATTTCCTTCAGCCATTCTTGCATTTCATACATCAGCGCCAGGCTGCCCTGGACGGTTTCGATCGGCTGCAAGGGGTGAACGTGGGTGAAGCCGGGCAGGCGGGCCATGTCTTCGTTGATCTTGGGGTTGTACTTCATGGTGCACGAGCCGAGCGGATAGAAGCCCTCGTCTACGCTATAGTTGAAGTGCGAAAGGTGCATGTAGTGA
>WGAD01000337.1 GCA_015489255.1 Anaerolineales bacterium
GCTGGCGATGGTTTGTTGGCGTTGTTTTTCGCTGGCGATGCGTCGCTCCAACCGCGCCCAGTCCGGCCGCTGCGGCTGCGCCCGGCGGCCACGGGCCAGATATTCTTCGGCCCGGTCGGGCTGCTTCCTGGCCAGCAGTGCCTCGATCCGCTGCTGGTAGAAATCCCCCATCGTCTGGCGCGCCCGGGCGATGGCCGGGTGGGCGGGCTCCAACCGCTCCAGCGCTGCCACGGTGGCCAGGGCGTTGTCGCCTTCGGGCTTGGTGTAGCGGTGGGCCGCCAGTTGCCGGTCGAGCCGGGTAACCAGTTCGGCGATGGCTTGTTGGCGCTGTCGTTCCTTGGGATCGGGGCCGGGGGTTGGCTTTGGCGAGGAAGGCGAAGCGGGTTCATTGTCGGCGTGGACCGGCGGCGGCTCCGGTTTCCGTTGATTTTGATCCCAAGCCTGATAAGCCCGATAGCCCCCAGCGGCCACAACGCCGGCCAGCAGGATGCCGCCAAGCCAGGCGAGCCGACGGGGTTTGGTGATCGGGCCGGAAGACGGGGCCTGGGTCTGATCGGGCTCGGAGGTTGGCGGGCCATCTTGCTTCTCGGGCTCGGAAGGCGGCGGAATGTCCTGATTCTCAGGCTCGGGCGCCAGGGTGGCGGCGTCGAGCCGCGCGCGGGCCGCGGCGACGCTGGCCGGGCGCTCTTTGGGCTCTTTGCGGAGACAGGTGTCGATGAGATCGGCCAGGTCCGCCGGCAGTTCGGGCCGGGCGGCGCGCACCGAGGGCTGGGGAGTGCCGGCGAGGCGGTCGAAGGCGTCCACCGGCGGTTTGCCGGTGACGGCCCGATAGAGCAGGGCGCCGCAGGCGTAGAGATCGGTCCAGGGGCCCAGGTCATGGCCGTCGCGGAGCTGTTCCGGGGCGCGGTAGCCCTGGGTGCCGTAGCCGGCGCTGAGGGAGCGCACCGGCCCCGGCTCGCCGGCGCGGGCCAGGCCGAAATCGAGCAGGGTGAGCCCGTCGAGCCGGCCGTTGCGCAGAAAGATGTTGCTGGGGCTGAGATCCCGGTGCAGCACCGGGTTTTTACGGTTGTGCAGGGATTCCAGGGCCTGGAACAGATATTCGGCCAGGTCACGGGCGGCGGCCGGGTTCAAGGGGCCGTGGCGGCCCAGGTAATCCCCCAGGTTCTCTCCTTCCAGCCGCTCCATCACCAGATAGGCGGTGTTGTTGTCTTCCAACAGATCGTGCACCGTGACCACTCGCGCGGCGCCACGCAGGCTGGCGAGCAGGCGCGCTTCTTCCAGAAAGCGTTGGCGCCACTGCTCGTAAACCCGCTCCTGGCCCTGTACCGGTTGAATGGTGTGCTGGTCGCGGGCCCGTTCGGCAATGCCGTCGGCAAGCAGAAATTCCTTGATGGCGATGCCGGCGCTTTCAAGCGTGCGGTCGTAGCCGGCATAGACCACGCCATAGCCGCCGGGCCGGCCCAGGATGCGGCCGACGAGATAGCGCTCGCCGATGCGGGTGAAGGGGGGCAGATAGCGGGCTCCATCGAAGGCCGTTTGGGGATCGAAGCCGCAATGCGGGCAGCGCTCCGCGGGCTGGCGCGGCTGGAAGCAATTGGGGCAGCGATGGTCCGTATCGAAAGGCGTTGGCACGACAGCCGGGATAGTGGGGCAATCCTTGTTCGCATTATGGTGACGAAAAAGCCATCCGCTCGCAATCCGGGCGGTAGCGGTAGGATGGGTTGAGCGTAGCGAAACCCATCCAATACGCCGATGACGGCTTCTCAGACGTCGATGGGTCTCGTGCCTCGACCCATCCTACGGTCTGCCCCAAAGCCTAGTAGGATGGGTTGGGCGTAGCGAAACCCATCACCACAAAACCATAATCGGCGCATTTTTCGAGAGCCGGTTCGCGGTTTGTTACACTTTGGGCCGGCATTTTTCAGACGCCTGAGGAGACCTCATGCGCCCGATCTCCCGTTGGTTCACCAGCCCGCGACCGCGCACCTGGCTGGATTCTCCGTGCGCGCCCCATTTATGGACCCTGGAGCTGCAAAATCTGCAGGACCCGTTCAACGCCGAAGGGTTGTGGGACGCCGCGCTGGGCGATGAACCCGATGCCAGCGATCCTTCCGGGCGGCGCGATCGGCGCCTGCGCCAGGCATTGCACGATCACCGCCGCTGGGTGAAGCGGCGCGAACACGGCAAGCTGGTGGAAGAGGGGCAGGCCTTCACCGATGTGGTGGTGATGTTGCCGAAAAAGGCCTGGAACGATCAGCTGCGCCTGGGCATGACGCGGCTGGAAGTCCTGATCGACAATCTGGAACAGGCCCACGCGCGGGATTTCGAGGACATCCTGCCGGCAGGGCGGGCGCCCCGTTATCTGGCGCGCCCCGATCCCCTTCTGCCGCCGGACCGGGTGCGCTTTCACTTCGGCTATGGGGTGCATGTACCGGCCGAGGGCGAGATGCCGTTGTTGGAGCTGCTGATGGTGGAGAACGAAGATGCTCCACCACGAGCCTTCACCCCCTGGGTGCATTACCGGGATGGCCAACCCCTGGAGCGCCTGGTGGGGCTGTATGCGGACCAGGATGCGCAGATTTTGTGCGCCCGCGGCCCGCTCGATTGCCCTTGGTTCACGCCGGACACGCCAGGGTATGTGCTGCTGCGGCGCGGCGCGCGGGGCGAGTGGGAAGGCTTTGGAGACGATGTGCATACCGAGTTTCTGGGCCGCCGGCCGGCCACGCGGGAACAAGGGCCGCGGTGGGTCTTCGGCTCGTTGGCCGACGTGGACCGCCCGCCGCTGATTCTCGAGCTGGACGCGCCGATGGAGCCGGGCGCGGCGGGATACGAGAAAACGTTGGCGCCCGGCGGCCCGCCGCCTGGGCTGCGACCGCTGGCCTTGTGGTTGGACGCCTTGGTGTTGCCACGGCTGCCGCGCGAGTTGCGCGGTTGGACCCTGTGGCTGGATCCCGACGGACGCCCGGCGGCGCCGGATGCCCCCCGGGATCTGGCCCTGAGCTGGGACGGCCGTCGGCTGCAATTGAGCGGAAAGCAATTTCCGATCCAAACGCTAAACCCACCTGAGACGGTGAGTTTGCCCAAGGGCGCCCTGCGGCTGGAGGAGGCGCCGGCCGGCTCGTCGGGGGTGGCAATGTTGTGTTTGCCGGAGCCCGTGCGCCTGCCCATCGAGAGGGAGCGTTTTGAAATCGGCCGTTTCGATCCCCGCCCTGGGGCGAACCAGGCCGACCTGTTGCTGGACCTTTTGGACCAGCCCGGCAGCCTACGTTGGCGCGGGCGCGACCTTCAAGGGTCGCTCGGCAACCTGGGCCTGGGCCGGCACCATGCAGCGTTGGAGTTGCGCGAGGATGCCCTGCTGGTGAGCGCCGCCGGCTCCCTGCCGGTCGTGCTGTTCGATGCCCGGCGCCACGCCCTGCAGGCCGCCGAACCTGGAGAGGATGCAGAGCCGCGTGTGCTCAAACGCGGACAGTTTCTGCTGGCGGGATGTTATTGGCTGCGCTTTGACGATGACTTGTAAAAGGGTTTTTACAAACTCCCGACTCATGGACCCCGTAGGATGGGTTGAGCACAGCGAAACCCATCAAAAACCCGTCGGTTACGGTTCCGCGACGATGGGTTTCGCTGCGCTCAACCCATCCTACAGCCGCGGGGGCAGGCGATGATTCTGGAAAGCGCGCAGGCGCTGTGGCGGCGCCTGACGCTGGAGCCGTTCCAACCGATGGTGGATTACGCCAGCCTGACCGGACCGCGGGAGGAGAACCAGGACAATTTGCTGATCCTCCACCAGGGCCGCCAGATTTTGCTGCGGGAGCAAGAAGCGGTGGAGACACCGCGACCGGACTGGCCAACGCGCTGGTTGCGCGCCGCGGTGTTCGACGGCATGGGCGGCCACCGCGAGGGCCGGGCGGTGGCCGAGGCGGCGGCGGCAGGGTTGGCGACCCTGCCGGTGGTGAAGAACCCGCGGCGGCAGCGCGAGGCCGTCCTTGCCCTGCATGAGCAATTGGCCCGGCGCTTTGCCCGGGACGGCGATCCGGCCAATCCAGGGAGCACCTTGGTCTGGTTGGAGCTGGATCTGCTGAGCGGCCGCGGCCTGTTGGCCCAGGTGGGCGACAGCCGCGCCTGCCTGTACCGAAACGGCCAATGGCATACGATGACCCATGACCACACCCTCGTGGAGTTCAACTGGCGCGACGGCGAGCTGGACGAGGCGGATTATCTGGCGCTGCGCGATGAACCCGGTCAGCGGGTCGCCCAGGCGTTGGCCTATGGCTCGTTCGGTATATTGGCCGACGGGCGGGGCATCAAGCCCTACGCACACGACCCGGCGTTGCGCCTGGACTTGCCTAAAGACCTGCCCCGCCCCCTGCGCGATCACGCGGACCTGCGCACGCTGAAATTGACCACGGGCGACCGCCTGCTGCTGGCCAGCGACGGCCTGTGGTCCGCCCGCTTCGACTGGCCAGTACGGGCCGACGCCGAAGCGCTGGCGCAAGCCGCCCTGGCGGCCGGGGGGCGGGACAATGTCACGGTGGTGCGGGTGGATTGGCCGGTTGAGTGAAATGAAACAAGATGGGCTGTGCCTGGTTTTGTCGGCGGTGCTGCAACTGTTCAAAGGTAAGCGCACCGAGGCGGGCGCCCGCCAGGTGCAGGATCTGGTCGGGCGCCTGGAGCACGGCGTGTTGCCCTGATGGAAGCGTTTCGCCTGGTCAAGGCCCGCTACGATCCTCTCGACGCCGAAGGGGCGCGCCGCTACGGCGGGCGCTGGAACAGCCGCGGCACGGCGGTGCTCTACGCCGCCGATACCATCTCCTTGGCGATGCTCGAAAAGCTGGTCCATCTCCACCGCCTGGAGGCGTTGGCGATGTTCCGGCTCTGCACGTTTCAGATTCCCGACACGGGGATTCTGCCCCTGGCCGAAGCGGCCCTGCCGCCCGACTGGCAGGCCGACC
>WGAD01000338.1 GCA_015489255.1 Anaerolineales bacterium
GCTGCCCAGGCATTGGAAGAACAATTGCAGCGCCGCGCGACGGCTGTCCATACCCTGGCGCTGGCATTGGAAGACTCAGAGCCGCGGCGCGCGTTGGATGCAGCTGCCTTCCTGGAGGCCGATTTCGATCTGGGGTTGGCGGTTTTCGCCGCGGACGGCCGCCTGCTGGCGGCCCACGGGGACGCCGACCGCTGGCGTCGGATGCAGGTTGCCGCTCCTCAGGCGTTGGCCTCCACCCAGGCCGAGGAGACCTTCGCCCTGCTTGCCCTGCCAGATGATCCCGCCCCGATCCTTTTGATCCTTGCGCCCCTGGCCGAGGGAGGCGTGCTGGCGGGCGGGGTGCACCCTGGCTGGCTGGCGCAGCGCGTCCTCGACGAGACCTTTGCCCCTGCCGATCAGGTGCGGGCCTATTTATTGGCTCCGCCCGATCGGCTGCTGTACACCAACCAGGAAACTGCGACCAGCCGGATATACCCCGGCTTGCAGGCCGCCCTGGATGGTGAAAACGGCGTCCGTTACGTGGATGTGGAAGGCAGTGAACGGGTGGTTGCTTTTAGCCCGGTGGCGCCGCTGGGCTGGGCTTTGTTGCTGGAAGAACCCTGGGAACAAGTAGCCAGCCCCTGGCTGCAAACCACGCAGGCGGCCCCCCTGGTTTTGGTGCCCCTCTTGCTGCTGGCCCTCTGGGCGCTGTGGTTTGGCGCCCGTCAGATCATCTTGCCCCTGCAGCAATTGGAAAGCAGCGCGGCGGCGCTGGCCTGGGGAGACCACCAGGCGGTGCAGCAACCAGTTGGCGGCATCGAAGAGATCCAGCGCTTGCAGCGCACCCTGGCACACATGGCGCAAAAGATAGCGCGGGCGCGGCAGAGCCTGCGCAGCTACATCGGCGCCATCACCGCCGGCCAGGAGGAAGAGCGCCGTCGCCTGGCCCGCGAACTGCATGACGACACTTTGCAATCCCTCATCGCCCTGCAACAACGGGTGCAGTTGGCCCGCTTCAAACTGGCTGCCGATGCCCAGGCATTGGACTTGTTGGACGAACTGCACGCCCTGACGGCCTCTACCATCGCCGATTTGCGCCGGGTGGTGCGTGCCTTGCGTCCCATCTACCTGGAAGACCTGGGACTGAGTGCCGCCCTGGAGATGCTGGCTGGTGAACAAACCCGCCCTGATCTGACTGTGACCTTCTACCAGCGGGGCGAGGCGAAACGCCTGCCGCCGGAAGTTGAACTGGCGTTGTACCGCATTGCCCAGGAAGCGCTCAATAACGCGGTGCAACACGCAAACGCCAGCCAGGTTCAGATTGGCTTGCAGTTCGCGGTGGACGAAGTACGCCTAACAGTGCAAGACGATGGCCGCGGTTTTGCCATGCCCGAATCGCCGGCGGAATTTGCCGCCGAAGGACACTTTGGTTTGCTCGGGATGCACGAGCGCGCCGAATTGATCGGCGCACGCTTGGACATCCGTTCCGGCCCCCAGGGCACGCGCCTCCAGCTGCGGCTGCCACTGACGGCGCCACCTGCCACCCCCTCGCTCACAACCTGACCCCGTGCAAGGCCGCCAACCGCCCGGCGGCCTTTTTTTGTTGCAATAGTTGCAACACTCCGGCCCTATCCTGTGGCAAATCTGAAAGAGGAGATTTGCCATGGGACGCACGACTGATTTACACAAACTACGGACTGCAGCCCGCCTGATTCAGCAACAACCGGGGAAGAAACCGGGGGAATACGCCCGCATGCTCCACATGCACCGCCAGGCCTTTCAACGTTTGCTGCCCCAAATGGAAGAGCACGATATCTACCTGTACGAAGACGAGGAAGGTTGTCTGTGGCCTTACAAAATGCCGGAATGATGCAACCGCGTCACGTTATTTCGCAGCCTTCTATGCTATGCTAAAACTATCGCAACACAGGAGCAGAAAATGGGACGTAAAGAAGACCGCAAATACGAAAAACTGCACGAACTGGTGCTCTTGCTGCTCGACCATCCCGAAGGCTTGACCAAAGCCGAAATCGGACGCCGCCTGGGGGTCAACCGCTCCACCGCCGGGCGCTATCTTGATGACCTGAGCCTGCCTTCCGGCGTCAGCGCGCCGGTGTACGAGGTTTCGCCGGGACGTTTCACCATCGATCGGGACCTCTACCGCTTCGAGATTTCGCTCAACCTGCACGAAGCCCTGGCCTTGTTCCTGGCCGCCCGCCTGTTGACCACCCGCACCGACAAACATTATCCCGAAGCCGCTGCGGCTCTGCGTAAACTGGCCGAAAAAACCACCCGCCTGGCGCCGCCCATCAGTTTGCACCTGAAACGCGCCGCCCGCGTGCTCGAAGGGCCGCATCGCCCCAAGCAGGACGCCTTTCTGGAGGTGCTGCGAACGCTCACCCAGGCCTGGGCGCTCGGCCGCAAGGTGGAACTGACCCACGAGATGGAGGACGGGCAGACCTTTTCCTACCGCTTCGCGCCTTATTTCATCGAACCCTATGCGGTCGGCCGCACCATGCACGTCATCGGCCACCGCGAACCGCCGGGGGCAATCCGCACCTTCAAAATCGAACGCATCCGCACCATCCGCCTGCTGGAGGAACCCTACGCCCTCCCCGCGGACTTCGACCCCAGCGATTACCTGAAGGACGCCTGGGGCATCTGGACGGCCGAGGGGCGGGTCGAAACCGTCCGCCTGCGCTTCCGTCCGGGCGTCGCCCGCCGCGTTGAGGAGACGCTCTGGCACCACACCCAGCAGATCACCCGCCAGCCGGATGGCTCCGTCATCTGGGAAGCGCAAATCGCCGACTGGCGCGAGATGCTCCCCTGGATTCGCGGCTGGGGCGCGGATTGCGAGGCGCTGGCGCCAGAGGGTCTGAGAAAGCGGCTGGAGCGGGAGGCGGCCCGCATGGCCGGGTTGTACCGCGTCGCCGATGTCTCCGGCAAGTTCTATTACGCCCACTCGCGCCCCGATGTGAGCGAGGACGAATGGCAATTGCTCAAGGACCACCTGCAAAACACCGCCGACCTGGCCGTCCGGATGGGCGAGCCGTTGGGCATTGCTGAACTGGTGCGCGTCGCAGCGTTGCTGCACGACTTGGGCAAATACTCTGACCTTTTCCAGGCCCGCCTGCGTGGGGGGCGCAGGCGGGTAGATCACGCCACCGCCGGCGCGCGGGAAATCGCGCGGATGTTTGCCGATACCCCGCAAAAGGTGCTGGCAGAACTCATCTCCTTCGCCATTGCCGGGCACCACACCGGCCTGCCCGATTACGGCAGCCCCGGCGACCTGGGAGAAGAAGGCACGCTGCTGGCCCGCCGCGAAAAAAAGCGACTGGAAGATTACAGCGCCTACAAACAGGAACTGGACCTGTCTGATATTCGCCTGCCAAACCCGAAGATCAAACCTGTGCGCTTCCGGTTCGGAGAGCGTGAACAGACGTTTCCCGATTTCTCAATCTCGTTCCTGGCCCGGATGCTCTTTTCCACGCTGGTGGACGCCGACTGGCTGGAGACTGAGCGCTTCATGGAAGGCGAAAAGCCGCGCGGCCAGCACGCCAGCATTGCAGAACTGGCGGAGCAATTCAATCAGCTCCTGCAACGCTTCGAGAACCCGTCCACGCCCATCAACCGCAAGCGCACCGAGACGCTGCACGCCTGCATCCACAAGGCAGAGAACCAGCCCGGTTTCTTCAAATTAACTGTTCCCACCGGCGGCGGCAAGACCTACGCTTCGATGGCTTTCGCACTCAATCACGCCATTCGCCACGGCCTGCGGCGCGTGATTTACGTCATCCCCTTCACCAGCATCATTGAGCAGAACGCGGACAAATTCCGCGAAGCCCTGGGGCCGCTGGGTGCGGAAAATGTGTTGGAGCATCATTCCAACTTCGACTGGAGCAAGGCCGAAGAGGCCGATGATGAAACCAATCAGGTGGTGAAAAAACTCAAACTGGCCGCCGAAAACTGGGACGTGCCCATCGTGGTGACCACCAACGTGCAGTTCTTCGAATCACTCTTCGCCAACAAGAAACGCGCCGCCCGCAAACTGCACAACATCGCCCGCAGTGTGATCATCTTTGACGAAGCCCAAAATCTGCCGCGCGAATACTTGCAGCCATCTCTGATGGCCGTGCAGGAACTGGTGCAAAACTACGGCTGTACGGCGGTCTTTTGCACCGCCACCCAACCTGCGCTGGAACAATTCTTCCCGCAGGACATCGCCTTCACTGAACTGGCGCCCAACCCGCCCGAACTGTACGCCTTTTACCGTCGGGTGAAAATTCGCAATCTGGGCGAGTTGACCGACGAAGCATTGCTCGACTGTCTGAACAGCCACGAACAGGCGCTCTGCATCGTCAACACCCGCCGCCACGCTCGCGGACTCTTCAATGGCCTGCGCGGGGAGGGGAATTTCCACCTTTCGACGCTGATGTGCCCTGCCCACCGCCGTCAGGTGCTGGCTGAAATCCGCGCGCGGCTGGCCGACGGCCGGACCTGCCGCGTGGTCTCCACCCAGGTGCTGGAAGCCGGCATCGACGTGGATTTCCCGGTCGGCTACCGCGCCCTGGCCGGGCTGGATTCGGTCATCCAGGCCGCCGGACGCGTCAACCGCGAGATGAAGCGCGAGCACGGCGAAGTTTTCGTCTTCACGCCCCAGACGCCCTTTATCAAACGCACGCCGGCCTTCATCCAACAAACCGGCGCGGTGGCACGGGCAGTCTTCCGCGAACACGCCCAGGCGCCCGATTCGCTGGAAGCGGTTGCGGCCTATTACAACATGCTCTATACTTTACAAAGTGACGAGTCCTTCGATGCCTATGGCATCTTGACGCATCTGCAAATCAGGGGTGATAAACCCGCGTTTGAATTCCAGAAAGTCGCCGAGAAATTCAAATTGATCCGTGAAAACACGGTTTCCATCTTCATCCCTTATGACGACGAAGCCCGCGATATGCTGGGGCGGTTGCCGCATGTGAAATACCCGGTCACGTTGCTGCGCAAGTTGCAGCCCTATATCGTCAACATCTACGAGCGCGAGTTCGAGCGCCTGCAGGCGCAGGGCGTCATCTGGACGCTTGGCGAGCATTACCATGTGCTGGACGAAGAACGCATGCCCGAGTTTTACAGCCCGGACACCGGCCTGCGTCTGGTGGAAGACGAAGGCGGCGCGGGCATCTTCTTCGATGGATAAGGTTTTACAGGCCAGAGCGGTGTCCTTGCGAGCCCTCCGCAGGAGGGCGAAGCAATCTCCAACATCATGGGGGAGATCGCTTCGGCGGGCAAAGCCCGCCTCGCGATGACACGAAAAGCACAAAGGATTTAACAAAGCAAGGAGGATTTGCTATGGGATACGGCATCACCATCCGCGTTTGGGGCGACTACGCCCTCTTCACCCGCCCGGAGATGAAGGTCGAGCGCGTCAGTTACGACGTGATCACCCCCTCCGCTGCGCGGGGCATCATCGAGGCCGTGTACTGGAAACCGGCCATCCGCTGGGTCATTGACCGCATCCACGTGCTGCGCGAAATCCAGTTCACCAACATCCGCCGCAACGAGGTCGGCAGCAAGATTTCTACCAGCAACGTGAAGAAGGCCATGAAGGGCACGCTCAAAAAGCCGCTTTACCTCTCCGCCACCGACGACCGCCAGCAACGCGCTGCCATGGTGCTGCGCGATGTTGAATACGTCATCCAGGCGCACTTTGAACTCACCGACCCCAACGCGCCGCCCGAGGAAGCCAAGAAACAC
>WGAD01000339.1 GCA_015489255.1 Anaerolineales bacterium
GTACTACACCGTCCCCGAGGCCCAGAGCCGCCTGCTCACCTCGGCCATGAAGATGATCACCCCGGGCGTCTTCGACCTGATCAAGATGGCGAAAGACGGCAACCCGCCCAACGGCAATTTCCTGGGTGAGGCCGGCTACGCCCCCTTCCACGATCTGGAAGACGAAGTTCCCGCCGATGTGAAAGCCAAACTGGAAGAAATCCACCAGATGCTGCTCAGTGGCGAACTGGAAACCGGCGTTCCACCCGCCAAACCGGCTGAATAAGCCAGACGTTACATTTGTCAGACAAATCGGGGATGGCCTCCACAGCCACCCCCGATTTTTTTGTTATAATGTAGCGTCTCTACCACAATAGACTGCTACAATGGCAGTTTCAGCGCCACACCTTTCAAAAGCGGAGAAACCATGTCAGAGAACAAACGTTCCTTCCAGGACGCGCTTTCAGAGTCGCCTTTGGTGGTGCCCATACTGGCCATCTTCACCTCCATGGTGCTCGGCGGCATCATCATTGCCTGGGCTGGCGGCAACCCCGTCGCCGCCTACATTGGCCTCTACCAGGGCGCATTTGGCTCGCTCAACGCCCTCAGCGAAACCGCCGTTTGGGCCACGCCATACATCTTAGCCGGGCTGGCGGTGGCCTTTGCATTTAAAGGCGGATTGTTCAACATTGGCGCTGAAGGGCAACTGGCGCTCGGCGCCGTAGCCGCCGCCTGGGTAGGCTACGCCCTGCCCGACCTCCTCGGCGCTGAACTGCCACGCTACCTCCACCTCACGCTGGCGTTGGGCGCCGGCACCCTCGCCGGGCTGATCTGGGGCGCCATACCGGGCTGGCTAAAAGCCCACACCGGCGGCCACGAGGTCATCAACACCATCATGATGAACTACATCGCCCTCAACATGACCAGCTTCCTGCTCAATGGGGTGATGAAAGACCCCAGCCCGACCAACGTCATCGCCCGCACGCCGCTGATCGCCGAAACCGCCCGCCTGGGCACACTCTTCGCCAAGTATCGCGTACACTGGGGGTTCATCATGGCCCTGGTGGCTGCCGCCATCGTCTGGTGGCTGCTGGAACGCACCACCTTTGGCTTCGAAATCCGCACCGTAGGCGCCAACCCCGATGCCGCCCAATACGCCGGCATCAATGTCAAACGCATCATCACCTGGACGATGGCGATCTCCGGCCTGCTTGCGGGCCTGGCCGGCGCCGTTGAAGTTACCGGCCTGAATTACCGTCATGAGTTAGGGTTCTCCGTCGGCTACGGCTTCGATGCCATCGCCATCGCCCTGCTGGGCAAAACGCACCCCCTCGGCGTGGTGCTGGCCGCGCTGCTCTTTGCCGCCATGCGCAACGGCGGCACCCGTATGCAATTCATGACTCAAATCCCGGTGGATATCATCTCCGTCATCCAGGCGCTCATCCTGCTCTTCGTCGCGGCAGATGCCATCATCCGCTACATTTACCGGCTGAAAGCCTCGGAAGACAAACTGGTTCTCACCCGTGGGTGGGGTGGCTAGGAGGCACGCATGGATTGGAAACGCTACCTGTTCATCGCCCTGATCATCATCGCCCTCTTCAGCGTGGTGATCTTCGTCGGCAAAACGCAAACCCCGCCGCTGGTCATCGCCATGAGCATGTTGGCAACCACCTTGATGGTCGCCACCCCGCTCACCCTGGGCGCGCTATCCGGCGTTTTCTGCGAGACTTCTGCCGTCATCAACATCGGCATCGAGGGCATGATGCTGGCCGCCGCCTTCTTCGGCTGGCTGGCCGCCATTTACATGAACACCATCTTCGGCTACGAACCGATGCCCAGCCTGATCACCGGCGTGGTGGTCGCCGTCCTCACTGGCGGCATCTTTGGGCTGCTGCTGGCCGTGCTATCGATCACCTTCAAGGTCGATCAAATCATCGGCGGGACGGTGGTCAACATGCTGGCGATTGGCATCACCGGTTTTCTCAACCGCCAGCTCTTCTTCGAAAAGAACAGCGTCTTCGGCGGGCAAGTGCCGCACGCTCCGGGCACCCTGCCGATTATCCACCTGCCTGTGCCCAAGGTGGTGGGCGGCGTTTGCAGCCTCTTCACCGCAGATGGCTGCCCCACCTTCGCCAACGCCCTGGGGAAAGTCTTCGATCAGCGCCCGATCGCCATCCTGGCTATCGTCCTGGTCTTCGTTTCCCACTACGTCATCTTCCACACCCGCTGGGGGCTGCGCACCCGCGCCGTCGGCGAACATCCCCGCGCAGCCGATACCGTTGGCATCAACGTGACCCGCGTGCGCTACATCAACGTCGTCATCGGCGGCCTGCTGGCCGGATTGGGCGGCGCATACTTCACCCTCGAATCCGTCCCCTCTTTTGAGCCGCTGATGACCAACGGGCGCGGCTTCATCGCCCTGGCCGCCATGATCTTCGGCAACTGGACCCCCATCGGCTCCTGGGCTGCTGCGCTGGTGTTTGGCGCCGCCCAGGCCATGCAGATCAACCTGCAATTCTTCCGTGACCTGATCCCCCCTGCCTGGTCTTTCTTGCAGCAATCGTACATCGTTGGCCTGACGCCCTACCTCCTGACCATGCTCATCCTGACCGGCATCGTCGGAAAAACCGTGCCACCGGCTGCCGATGGCCAGCCTTACGAAAAATAGGAGCGCACACATGTCTGCTGAAAAACGCATTGTCCTCCAGGCCAAAGGCATCACCAAACGCTTTCCCGGCGTGCTGGCGAACAACAAGGTGAACTTCGACCTGCGCGAAGGGGAAATTCATGTGCTGCTGGGCGAAAACGGCGCCGGCAAAAGCACCCTCATGAACATCCTCTACGGCCTCTACCAGCAAGACGAAGGGGAAATCTTCATAGACGGCCAGCCGGTACGCATCCAGGACCCCACCGATGCCATTCACCACGGCGTGGGGATGGTGCACCAGCACTTCATGCTGGTACCCGTCTTTACCGTCGCCGAAAACATCATGCTGGGCGCCGAACGCCTGCACCAGGGCAGCCAGGGACGCGAACCGGAACGCCCCTGGTGGAAGCGCGGCTTCTTCAATGGGCTGCAAAACCTGGAGCGCCTGGAACGCAAACAAGTTTCCGCGCGCATCCGCGCGATCTCCCGGCAATACGGCCTGGAAGTCGATCCAGACGCTATCGTCGGCGATCTGCCCGTCGGCGTGCAGCAACGGGTGGAGATCCTCAAAGCGCTCTACCGCCAGGCCAACATCCTGATCCTCGACGAGCCGACCGCCGTCCTCACGCCGCAAGAGGCCGAAGACCTCTTCCGCATCATGCGCGATCTGACCGCCCGCGGCGTTTCTATCATCTTCATCACACACAAGCTGAAAGAGGTACTGGCCGTGGCCGATCGCATCACCGTGATGCGGGCCGGCGAGGTCGTTGGGCACACCACCCCGCAAGAAAGCGACGAACAGCAGCTGGCCGCCATGATGGTGGGCCGCGAAGTCATCTTGCAGGTGGAAAAGGCGGACGCCAACCCGGGCGAGGTGGTGCTGGAAGTCAACGACCTGCGGGTCAACGACAGCCGCGACCTGCCCGCCGTGGACGGCGTCTCTTTTTCCGTGCGCGCGGGCGAGGTGCTGGGCGTGGCCGGGGTGCAAGGCAACGGCCAGACAGAACTGGCCGAGGCCGTCACCGGGTTGCGCAAGGCCGTCGGCGGCGCCATTCGCCTGGCCGGGCACGATATCCTCAACAAGCCCCCCCGCCCCATCACCGAGATCGGCATGGCGCATATCCCCGAAGACCGCCAGCGGCACGGGTTGGTGCTTTCTTACACCGTGGCCGATAACCTGATCCTCTGCGACTATTACAAACCGCCCTTCTCTCAGCGCGGCGTCTTGCAAAACCAGGCCATCGACGAAAACGCCCGCCGCCTGATTGAAAGCTACGACGTGCGCACACCCTCTCCTTATGTGCCGGCCGGGAAGCTCTCCGGCGGCAACCAGCAAAAGGTGATCGTCGCCCGCGAGCTCAGCCGCAACATCAAACTCCTGGTCGCCAGCCAGCCCACCCGCGGCCTGGACGTCGGTTCGATCGAATACATCCACAAGGAAATCATCGCCATGCGCGATCGCGGCATCGCCGTTTTGCTCATTTCCGCCGAGCTGGATGAAATCCTGGCGCTCTCCGATCGCATTGCCGTCATGTATCGCGGCCAGATCGTCGCCGTGGTGAATAACGGGCAGCTGACCCGCGAACAACTCGGCCTGCTGATGGCCGGCTCCCCGCCCGCCGAGGTCGGCCTGTCGCTCTAACCGCCCTCCACCGCCGACAGCCTGCTCATGATGGCAGGCTGTTTTCTTTTCCAAAAAACGGGTACAATCAAAGTCAACCTGTGCCCTGTTCACGGAGGCGAAGATCATGCGCAAGTTATTCTGGCTTTCGGCCTTATTGACGCTCCTCATCCTGGCAGCCTGCAATCTGCCCACCGCAACGCCGGAAACCAACACTGCCGACCTGGTGTTCACCGAGGCCGCCATGAC
>WGAD01000340.1 GCA_015489255.1 Anaerolineales bacterium
ATTTTACCGCGCAGACCCGGCCCGCAGCCGCCAGAATGGCGAGGGAAGCGGTATTGGGTTGACGGTGGTGCGTCACCTGGTGGAGGCGCATAATGGTCAGGTGTGGGCGGAAAGCGAAGGCGAAGGCAAAGGCAGCCGGTTTTGCGTCCGCCTGCCGGCGGCCTGAACCGATGTATGCGAACACAAAAAAAAACGACCTGCAAAACGCGCAGGTCGTTTTTTTTGTGGAAGAAATGCTTTTATTCCTCTGCCGGCGGCAGGGGCACAAAGCCGAAGATGGTGGTCGGGTATTTATCGGTTGCCACCAGGAAGCCGCCCTCGAAACGGGCGATGGCCTCCAGGTTGCGCAGGCTGCCGTCCGCCAGCAGTTGCAACTGGATGGGGGCGGTTTCCGTCAGGGTGAGGCCATCGGCGCTGTATTGCATTTCCACCAGGCGTTCCACGCCGGCGCTGGCCGCATGGGTTGGGCCTTTGCCAAAAGCGGTGAAGATCGGATCGCTCTCCGGTTTCAGCACTTCTTCTCCGGGCCAGAAGTAGTTGATGACCCAAAAACGGTCGTTTTCGTCGAGGGCTGTGGCGTCGGTAATGCGGTATTCAACGTTGGGCATGGGAAGCAGCCCTGCCGGACTCAAATCCAGGTTGAAGGCGTGGGCCACCGGCTGCGGATTGACGGCACGCCCGTTGGCTTCGTGGATGGTAACCAGGGTATCGCCCGCGAGGAAGAGCGTCTCTTCCGACATGTTATCAACCCCGGATTGCGTGGGGATCTCGGCCATGTTGGTCGTGTCCAGCGTCAGGCCGGTCAGGTCGGGTGACATGCTGCCGGAGACGAGGTAGGCATACATGCCATCGGCGCCGGAGACTTCGATCGTCATGTATGCGGTATCGCCCTGGAAGACAATGGCTTCGAACCCTTCGAACCCATCAATGGTGTAGGCTTCTGGGGCGTAGAAGGGGATTTGCACAGGTTCCAGCGGTGCAAACCGTTCTCCATTCAGGTAAGCGGCGATGTCGGCTCGCGGAAGGGCAAAGACGGCGCCGTCGCCTTCTTCTACGAAGAAGTTGGGGTATTGCGGCACCAGGATTAAATAATCGCCATACCAGGCCATGCTGGATATCTCGGCGTGGCGGTCGGCTAACGGCCCGGCCAGCGGAATGACCTGGAGCGCGGTTTCCTGAGCATAAACCGGCGCCTCTGTGGGCGGCGGGGTGACCTCGACGGTCACTTCCACGATGCGCGTTACCTCCACCTGGCGGGTGACTTCGACGGTTTCAACCCGTGGAGGGACGGGCGTAGCGGGTTGGCAGGCAACGACGAGCACTACCAACAGAGAAAGGACGATGGCCAGCAAAAGCGGCTTCTTGAAGGACATGGGGCCTCCTTTTTGAATGAAATGAAACACACGGTTCATTATAGAAAGAAAAATGGGACAGGATAGGGAAAATGACCTTAAAATTTTTGACACACCCTCAGGCCCGGGCGAACGGTGGCGGCCTGCCGCCTGGCAGAGAGGCAGCAGGGCACATTCGGCGCCATTGAACGGCGGGCACACGCGCATCGGGCAGAAGCCATCCGTACGAGGAAGGCCAGCGGGCTGCTGTTCATCAGGTCGTCTACGCAGCCATGCCTTTCCTATCCTTTGAGCACAGCGGTGCAACGTGCACTCTTTTTGACAGCAGGCGGCTTTGCTGTTATACTGAACGCACATTCAATACGGACTTTCCTGCCATAAGGCAGATTGGTAAATCGCATTACGTTGAGGTTGGCTTTTTTCACACCCCTGGCCGCTGTTTGCGAGGGGTCTTTTTGTGCAATTCTCCGTCCGTTGAGACGGCTTTTGAGGTTTAAAGATGACACAGAAACAAAATGAACGACGCAAACGGGCTGTCAAGCCCTTGCGCATTATCCCGCTGGGCGGGTTGGGCGAAGTAGGCAAGAACATGATGGCCTACGAGTACGGGAATAACATCCTGGTGGTGGACGCCGGTTTGATGTTCCCGGAAAATGACATGCTGGGGATAGACTACATCATCCCGGATTATCAGTACCTGATCGATCACCGCAACAAGATTCGCGGCATCGTCATCACTCATGGGCACGAGGATCACATTGGAGCCATCAAACACTTGTTGGAGCAGGTTTCGGCACCGGTCTATGCCACCCCTTTGACGCGCGGTTTGATCGAAGTCAAACTACGGCGGCATGGATTGATCGATAATGTGACCCTGCACACGGTGCAGGCCAACGACGTGGTGAAGATCGGCCCTTTTAAGGTAGAGTTCGTTCACGTTTCGCACTCTATCCCCGATGCTGTGGCGCTGGGCATTACCACGCCGGCGGGGTTCGTTGTTCACAGTGGCGATTACAAATTCGATCACACGCCGGTAGACAATTGGCCGACTGATTTTGCACGGCTGGCACAATTTGCTGAGCGTGGGGTCGATGTTCTGCTGGCCGATTCAACCAATGCAGAACGCCCCGGGTGGACGCCCTCCGAGCGGGTGATCGACAGCGCGCTAGACACCGTTTTCCAGCAGGCGCCGGGGCGCATCATTGTGGCCTCCTTTGCTTCTCTGATTTCGCGTATGCAGCAGGTGGCCGATACCGCCGTGCGTTATGGGCGCAAAATGGCTTTTGCCGGCACCAGCATGGTGGACAATGCCAAAATGGCGCAGGAACTGGGCTATTTGAAAATCCCCAAAAAGACCCTGGTGAGCCTGCAAGAGGCCCTACACATGCCGGCGAAAGACGTGGTGCTAATGTGTACCGGTTCGCAGGGGGAA
Source organism: Anaerolineales bacterium (assembly GCA_015489255.1). Classification (GTDB taxonomy): domain Bacteria; phylum Chloroflexota; class Anaerolineae; order Anaerolineales; family Villigracilaceae; genus S143-42. The sequence continues at coordinate 2,785 of WGAD01000340.1, forward strand.
CCGACCTCCATCATTGGGCGATTGTCCACGGGAACCAACCGCGCCTTCGACCTGCTCCCCGATGATACGATCGTCCTTTCAGCGCACGCCATCCCTGGGAACGAGGAAATTGTCAGTCGGACCATCAACCGCCTGCTGCGGCGTGGCGTGGAGGTGATCTACGATGCCATCCTGCCGGTGCATGTTTCGGGGCATGCCAGCCAGGAGGAACAGAAATTGCTCATCAACCTGCTGCGACCGCGCAACTTCGTCCCCATTCACGGCGAATTGCGGCAACTAAAGCGCCATGCGGCCATCGCCCGTGAAATGGGGATTCCCGAAGAAAACATCCTGGTGGTTGAGAACGGGCAAATCATTGAGCTGGTCGCAGGAAAACTGCGGCTGGGTGAGCGTGTTCCGGGCGGCTATGTCTTCGTTGAAGGCAACAGCATCGGCGAGATCGATTTCCGCACCATGCGTGAGCGCGAGCAACTGGCGCGCAGCGGCATTGTGTTGATTGACTTGACGGTGGACAAATTCAGTGGGCGCCTGATTCACCCGCCTGAGATCATCACGCGAGGTTTCATTGCCTCCGACGATGAAAAGAAATTGCTGGCGGCCTTGGAGAAAAAGGTCACTGGCATTGTCGAAGGCGGCGGCATGGACAACGAGCGGGTGATTATGAATGCGGTGCGCACCTTTTTGTACAAGCGTACCCAACGCCGCCCGATGGTGTTCGTCACCTTAAGCAAGGCGTAACCCTTTGCCCAACACAAAAAAAGCGCCGAGGCATTGCCTCGGCGCTTTTTGCATGGCGGGTTTCAGCGCTGGAAAATGGCGATGACCGGATCGTGATCGGATTTGCGGCGTGGGGAGGTATCGTCTTCTTGGGGCGGTGGCCAGTCGGCGTTGGTATGCAGCACATGGACAGCGCGCAAGTCGCGCCACAGCAGATCGTTCACCAGAATGTGATCCAGAGTCTGCGCTTCGCCCTGGTAGATGTAGGTGTAGCGTTCTTCCAGCGGCAGCGTTTCGAAGACGTGCCGCAGGCCGCCCCCGCGCAAGACTTCGAGGGGCGGGGAATCGTAAAACGAATTCAGGTCGCCGACCACGGCGATGCGGGCATTGGGGGCGTTTTCCAGGATCTGTTGAACGACGTTCAGCACCCATTCGGCCTGGGCGGTGCGGCGCGGCTCGGTCAGCGCTTCGCCGGCGCTCATAGAAGTGAAGTGGTTGTTGATGACGTACACCTCGCCTTCGTCGCCAATGCGCACCCGGATGACCAGAGGAGGGCGGCTGGTCAGCCCGTCGGGGGCGTTGTATTGCTGCACATCCAGCACTTCGGCCAGGTCGCCGCGCACCAGGTATCCCACATCGATGCCGCGGCTGTCCGTTCCTTCGATCAGGTAGGCCTGGTAGTCGTAGCCGGTGAGCAATTCCTGACCGGCGATGTCTTCCAGAATGCCGATGTTTTCTACCTCCTGGAAGGCGATGATGGTCGGGTTGCCGGCGGCAGCGATGGTGGCCGCCACTTTCTTGAGCCAGCGCGCGTATTCGCTGGCGCTGGGCGGCGGCGGGCTGGATGGGTGCGGCGGCTGGGGGTCGAAGAGATTTTCCACGTTCCAGGTCATGATGCTGAACTCGTCCGCTGCGGCGGCGGGCAGGACGGGGAGTTCGTGCGGGGCGTGATCGATCTGCGGCGGGGCGAGGGGTTCGATCTTGTATTGGCCGTAGGTATAGGCCAGCGGCCCAATGAGGCCGGCGACCGAATCCCCGGGCATGATTACCCAGGGCATTTCTTCCTGGTAATCGTAGGAGGCGGTTGTGCCATCGTCGAAGGTGATGGCGAACCCGTTTTCCTCGCTGCGGATCAGGTGCGTGCGGTTGTATTTGGGCAAGATGACGGTGGTTTCGCCGTAGCGGTTGGTGGGCGTGACGGCCAGCGCCTGGTCGACACGCACCAGCATCCCTTCCAGGGCTTCGTAATAGGTTTGGGCGGCTTCTTCATCAACTGGCGGGTCCAGGATGACGGCAGCGGGGATTTCGGCGCTTCCCAGCGTTTCCACGTCTTTGAAGGAGGCCAGTTCCAGCGTCGTCTGTTGATAGACCTCGCGTACTTTGCCGCTCAGCCGCAGCAGATCACCCACCTGGACGGGAATGCGCGCGGTTCCGGGCGGCACCTGGACGAATAGCCCTTCGGAGGTAAAGGGGCTTTCATCGGCCTGTTGGGTTTGAATCCAGAAACCGTCCAGCTCAGGGAAGATGGCGGTGACGATGCCGCGGGTGGTCACGGTTTCGTTGACGTAGGGAGAACGGTCGCCGCTGCCCTGGATGGCCCAGATGGGCAGGCTGTCGCCGAGGAAGATGTAACGGGTGAGGCCGATTGTGGCCTCGGCGTCCTCTTCGGCCTGGACGCTGTACCCGCTCAGGGCGATCTGATCGGGGGCGTTGGCGTCCACCTGCAGGGTGGCGCGGACGCTGCTGCTGGATGAATTGCCCGCGAGTTCGGGGATCTGCCAGACCAGCGCGTCGTTCTGTTGCCGGCCGCCTTCACCGATGCCGGCGATGGTCAGCCCGGGCGGCAGCGGCAGGGTGACGATCAGGTTGCGGCGCGGTTCGGGATAGTCGTTGAAGACGGTGAGGGTCAGTTCAAATGATTCGCCCGGAGCGGCGTTGAGCGGGGCCTCCAGCTGGACGCGCAGGCCGGGCGCATGAACCTCCAGCAGGTCGTCTTGCACGCGCGGGTAGAGCTTCCGCTGGCCATCGCGTTCTTCCAGCACGCCGGTGATGCGCAGTCGCTGGCCGATCTCCACGGCGTCGATGTTGATGCCGGTCAATTTGTCGATGTAAGCGGTGAGAATGTTCCCTTCTTCGTCGCCCAGGTCGATTTCATAGTTGTAGCGGTTCTCCTGGACGCGGGTGACCTCGCCTTCGGCTTGCAAGAGCAGGCCCTCCAGGTTTTCATCATCGAAAGCGGCAATGGCAACCGGCGCCGGAGAGATGCGGGCGGCCTCGTAGGGCGTGGTCAGGATTTCCACGTTTTCCACGACTGTCGGGACGATTTGGGTCGCGCCGCGGTAGTTGCCGATGATGCCGCGCACGCGCACATGGTCGCCGATTTGCACATCCAGCAGGCCGTCTCCGCCGAAGACTTGCACCTGAATGCCGCCGGTTTCATCTTGCAGGTAGAACTTGGTGTTGCCGCCGCCGGCGTATAACCCGCCGGTGTACATGGTAGCCACGCCCTCGACCGTTAATTCGGAATCTTTCAGGGTGCGGGCGGTGGCGATGGGCACGCGCCCGCCGGCGATTTCCGTGCGCGCCGGGGCTGTGAAGGCGTAGCCGCTCCAATCTTCGGCGGTGGCGTAGGCTCCAGAAGCCTGGATGGTGAAATAGCGCCAGGGAACCTGCATGGGCACGGCAAATTCAATGCGCCGCTCGGGTTCCAGGCTGTCCAGCGTCCAGATCAGGCGGTCGTCCTGGGTTTCTGCACCGCCGCTGGCGGTCATTTCCAGGTCAGTCGGGGGGACGAAGACAACCTGCACTCCGTGTAGAGGGCGGTCGGTGGTGTTGGTGAGAAAGAGCTTGTATTCAAAGGTATCGCCGGGTTCAACGGTTTCCGGCGCGGAGAGCGTGAGCGTCAGCCCCTCGGGGAAGGGCGGCGTCAGCGCTGCGGCGCTGTTGCGCGGCGTGAAGGCCTCGGCCAGGGTGAAATCGGCCTGGTTTTCGTTGGTGTCGTGTCCGTTGCCCGCGTTTTGATCGGGCAGCCGGACGAGTGCCTGTCCGTTGGCCGGGGCG
>WGAD01000341.1 GCA_015489255.1 Anaerolineales bacterium
GACGAATACCACGCTGTCCCGGCCCGGCCTCGAGCGTCACCCGTTGGCTGCCGAAGCCGGCGGCCTGAGCGGTGCGCCGCTGCGCCCGCTGAGCGAAGATGCGCTGACCCTGGCGGTGCGCTGGCTGAACGGCAAACTGCCTGTCGTCAGTGCGGGCGGCATCCTTTCACCCGTTGACGCCCGGCGGCGGCTGGATATGGGCGCCGCGTTGGTGCAAGTGTTTACCGGATTGATCTATTACGGCCCGACGCTGGCGCGCGATAGCGCGCGCGCAGCGGCCCTTCTCCCATCTCGTTTCAAGGAGTAAAGCCCTATGCTCTATGCCAACCGTTGGATCCCCGGGCTGGCGGCCGGCGGCGAGGAAGGCCTCTTCCTCGACCTGGCGCTGGCCCTGTTGACGGTCATTCTGTTTGCCAAACTGGGCGGTTATCTCAGCGTGCGCCTGCGCCAGCCGGCGGTATTGGGCGAGCTGTTGGCCGGCCTGATCCTCGGCCCTTCGGTGCTCAATTTCTTGCAATGGGAGCCGCTGCGCGAAAACGCGGCCTTCCTGGGCGTGGAACTGGGTCACTTTGCCGAGATCGGGGTGCTGCTGTTGATGTTCATCGCCGGTTTAGAATTGCACCTTTCGGACCTGATGAAATCGGGCAAGGTGGCCTTCCTGGCAGGCAGTATGGGGATTTTGCTGCCCATGATCCTGGGGACGGGCACCATGCTAATGTTCGATTACCCCCTTTACAAGGCGCTCTTCGTCGGCTTGATCTTGTCGGCCACCAGCGTCAGCATCTCGGCGCAAACCCTGATGGAGATGGGGCGCCTGCGAACGCGGGTCGGCTTTGGTTTGCTTGGTTCGGCGGTGCTGGATGACGTGCTGGTCATTCTGGGCATTTCCATTTTCTTTGCCGTGTATGAAGCGGGCGGCAGCAGCCTGGTGGACATTTTGTTGCTGGCCGGACGCATGGCGGCCTACCTGGCGATTGCCTTGTTGCTGGGGCTGGCGTTCATCAGCCGCCTGGCCGAAAAAATCGAACGGATGCCCATCAGCCGGGGCCTGCTGGCTTTCGTCTTTGTGACCATCTTGCTGTACGCCTGGGCGGCGGAGACCCTGGGACACATGGCGCCGATCACCGGCGCTTTCATCGCTGGCCTGGTGCTGGCCCGTTCTCCTTTGAAACGAAAGATTGAAGAACAAGTCAGTTCGCTGGCCTATGGGCTGTTCGTCCCAGTCTTCTTCGTTTCCGTGGGCCTGGCGGCGGACATTCGTCACCTGGACGGCAGTGTAACCTTGCTGCTCGTTTTGCTGACGGTGGGCGCGGCCCTGGGCAAGATCCTGGGCTGCGGCGGCGGCGCTTACCTGGGCGGCCTGACCCGGCGCGAATCCTTGCAGCTGGGCGTGGGCATGATGTCCCGCGGCGAAGTTGGGCTGATTATCGCCAACCAGGGCATTGCCGCCGGCATCATCCAGCCGCAGATCTTCGCCGTGGTGGTGGGCATTGTCATCATCACCACCTTGCTGGCCCCCATCAGCCTGCGTTGGACGTTCAAGAACGAATCCCCTGCCTGAACACGAGAGGAGGCATCCGATGTATTACATGGTCATTTTGGTCATTGACGATCCCGATCAGTGCAACAATGTGCTGGACGTGTGGGAAGAGGCCGGCGTCCGTGGCATTACCATCCTGGAAAGCACCGGCCTGGCGCGGATGAAAAAAGCGCAGCAACGGGACGATTTCCCCATCATCCTGACGATGACGCGGCTGCTGGCCGTCCGCGAGGAACGGCATCGCACCATTTTTACCGTGGTCGAAGGGGAAGACATGGTGGACAAGCTGGCCCGGGCTACCCAGGAGGTGATCGGCGATCTGAGCCAGCCGCATACCGGCTTTATGTTTTCGCTGCCGGTCGGCAAAGTCTTTGGTTTGGGCGAGGAAGACTAAATAACCCGCGTTGCGGATGAGCGACAAGTATCCGTTTTGTCATTGCGAGCGACCGCAAGGAGCGAAGCAATCCCCTGTATGGCGATGTGGGAGATGGCTTCGGGCGCGATGCGCCCTCGCCATGACACCCATCCTCCTTATCCGCAATTCAGGTTAAATACCAAAAGGCCTGGGCATACGCGCCCAGGCCTTTTTTTGTGCGGGAGAGTAGGGAGATCAAAACGTCATCTGCCCGTTGATATCCAGCACCACCACTTTGGCGCCGGTCTCTGCCGTCACTCGTTCTGCCCAGGTCTGGGGATTCTGGTCGATCAGTTCCCAGGTGCCATAGTGGATCGGCACCACGATCTGGGGGCGCAGCAACCGGACGGCGCGCAGGGCGTCATCCGGCCCCATGGTGAAGTTGTCGCCAATTGGCAAGACGGCCACGTCCAGCCCCTCCTCGCCGATGAGGGCCATATCGCCAAAGAGGCCGGTATCGCCGGCGAAGTAAATCTTCTTGCCGTCGTTGGTGGTCAAGAGCAGGCCGGCCGGGTTGCCGCCGTAGGAACCATCCGGCAGGGCGGAGCCGTGCAGGGCCAGTGTCAGCTTCAGGTAGCCGAAGGGGTGCTGGAATCCGCCGCCCAGGTGCTGCGGGTGAACCTTTTCCACGCCCTGCGCGCTGAGCCAGGTGGTGATTTCGAAGTTGCTGATGACGGTGGCGCCGGTGCGGTTGGCGATGGCAACGGTATCGCCAACGTGATCGCCGTGCCCGTGGGTGACCAGGATGTAATCAGCCGAGACTTCCTCCGCCTTGACCGTGGCCGCCGGGTTGCCGCTGAAGAAAGGATCGATCAGCAGGCGGTAGCCGTCCTTCGTTTTCAGGCCCAGGGTGGCGTGCCCATACCAGGTTAATGTGTTGCTCATGAACTCCTCCTTGCCCAGAGATTCTGAAAAACCTGGCTTTATCTTACGGCATCTGCCTTTTTTTTGTCAACCTGGCTGCCGGGGAGAAGCGCTCTCCTGCGGCGCGCGCCTACGGATAACCTGAGTTTCGGATAAGAAGGCTTTATCCAAACTGTCATTGCGAGCCGCCGTAGGCGGCGTGGCAATCCCCTGGATGGCTGGGCGGAAGATGGCTTCGGGTGCTCTGCACCCTCGCCATGACGCCGCTCATCGTTATCCGCAATTCAGGTTATGGATAGACCAGGCCGGCGAAATCGCCGCCGGCGATCAGGATGGATTGATGCGTTCCCAGGGAGGGGTCGAGCGGGCGGGCCGGGTCGGGCGCCCACAGCGCCAGCTGGGGGGTGTTGTTCCCGGGCAAATACATGCTGACGAGGAGGACGTGATCGTCCACCCAGGCCAGCGGGCCGACGTAGTTCGGCGCCACACCGCCCCCCAGCGTCGTCAGCTGGCTGACGGGTGCGTTGATGAGGTCGGTGTAGGCGCCGTTTTCCAGCCGCGCCACGCGCAGGCGAAAGACCGCGCTCATTGCGTCTGGGCCGCTGGCCTCCACCCAGGCGATCATGCCGTTATCAGGTGAGATGGCCGCTTGCCCGCCGCCCTGGTTGGAATCGCTCTCCCAGGGGATGCGTATGTCCTGGCAGGTGCGCGCCAGATCGCGGATGATGAGCGCGTCTCCCGGGCGGTTTCGGCTGCCATTGGGCGCAAAAGCAGCCCAGGTTTGATCGGGCGAAAGCGCAATCAGGCGGTCGTCCGGCCCGAGGTAGGTGGTGGTTTGTCCGCTAGCGAGATCGGTGTAATACAATCCGCTGTAGGGCGCCCAGTTGATGTTACCGATGCCCCACATGCTCAAGGTGTGCCAGAGACCGGTCGCCTGCCCGCTGGCGGCCTGGACGGCCAGGGGTTTATAAATGTAGCCATCGTTCATATCGCGCGACAGGGCAGGCGCAGGGGCGAGGGTCAGCGTTTGGGCGTTGGCGGTGTGCACCGTGCTGGCCCAGCCGCTGGAACTGGCGTTGGTGGTCACCAGAACATAGACCAGGGTGTCGGTGCCGTTGGCGCCTGCCAGCCAGACGAGGTCGCCGGTGTTGAGCAGGGGGGTTGTCGTTGATTGCCGGTATACGCGGAGTTGCCCGCCAGAGGCGAAAGTGAAGTAGGAGATGGACGGGCCGGAGGCCAGGCTGCCAATGTGTACCTGGGGCGAGGGCGGGATGTCGGCCAGGGTGTGGCTGGCGAGCAAGTTGCCGCGGATGTCGTAGATGGAGAGAGCGCCTGTTTGGGAGTTGCTGACGGCGAAACCTGCCGGCCAGGTGGCGTTGATTGCCGGGCCCGGATGCGGCGGCTGGCAAACGGGGGCGGGCGTTGGTGGGATGGGCGTCTCGGTAGGCGCGGCCAGGGTCAGGGCGGCCAGGGTTTGGGCGACCATGGTTTCCACCTGCCCGGGGGGCTGCGGCGTGGCGCTTGGGGTGTTGGCGCAGGCCAGGCCGATCAGTAAAAGAGCGCTGAAAGCAAGGAAAAAGGTACGTTTCATGATCTTGAGCCTTTCATGGTGTGGAGAATCCCTGTTTTCATTGTGGCAAAAAAAGGCTCCGTTGCAACCCCCCAAACGTCCAGAGCTGGAAAGACAAACTCCCCGCTGCGGCGGGGAGTGGGAAGGGTCAGCGGATCTGGATGGGTTGGCGCGCCAGCGCGCCCTGCATAGACCAGGGCCCGGTCCAGGTGATCGTCACCTGGCGGATCTGCCCGCGCAGGTCGTCCTCGCTTTCCACAAAGACCAGCTTGTTGGTGGGCGTGCGCCCCTTCCAGCGCCCTTTGACTTTTTCTTCGAAGAGCACGGGGACTTTTTGCCCCAGGTAACGGGCGTTGATTTCCGCGGCGATCTCCTTTTGCAGGGCCTCCAGCAGGCGGAAGCGGCGCATCTTTTCTTCTTCGGGGACGTCGTCTTCCATGCGGCGAGCGGAGACGGTCCCCTCCCGTGGCGAATAACGCGCCAGGTGGGCCACGTCCAGCTTCAAGTCGGCCAGGGTTTCGTACGTCCGCTGGAATTGTTCCTCGGTTTCGCCGGGGAAGCCGACGATGATATCGGTGGCGATGGAGCAGCCCGGAATGCGCTGGCGGATGGTTTCTATCAGGCGGTAGTAGTCTTCGCGGGTGTAGCCGCGCTTCATGTTAGCCAGCACTTCGTCGTCGCCGGCCTGAATGGGGACTTCGATGTGCGGCATTACTTTGGGCAGTTCGGCCACGGTATCCATCAGCTCTTCGCTGAAATAATTGGGGTGCGAGGTGAGAAAACGGATGCGTTCCAGTCCGTCCACCTGGTGCACCATGCGCAGGAGCTGCGCCAGGTTGGGGCCTTCGGGAAAGTCTTTGCCGTAGCGATCGACGATTTGCCCCAGGAGGGTGACTTCGCGCACGCCCTGGGCCACCAGGGAACGCACCTCGGCCAGAATCTGCTCGGCGGGGCGGCTGCGTTCCACGCCGCGCCGGTAGGGGATGATGCAGTAGGTGCAGGCGTGCGAGCAGCCCAGCACCACCGGCACGTGGGCGGAGACCAGCTGCCCGCGAATGTGGGTGGGCAGCAGCAAATCGCCGTCCATCAGGGCAAAACGCCGCTGCGTTTCGGCCTCGTCCAGGGCGCGGCTTTCGTCCTGCGTCAGGTAGGCGATCAGCGGTCCCGGGTCCGAAGGCGGGGAAAAGACGTCCACAAAGGGGAGTTTTTTCTTCAGGCGGGCGCCGCCGCGCACGCCCACAAGGCAGCCCATCAGGTTGATGACCAGGTGGGGGTTTTTCTCCTTCAGGGGGCGCAAAGAATAGACGCGGCCCAGGGCCTTGTCTTCTGCAGATTGGCGCACCACGCAGGTATTGAGGACGATGACGTCTGCTTCTTCGGCCTTACCGGTAAATTCGTAGCCTAAATGCTCCAGCGCCGACCCAACGCGTTGCGAGTCGGCGACGTTCATTTGACAACCTTCCGTCCAGATGTGGTATTTCATAGCGCGCAATTATACCAGATGCCGGAAACCCGGCTGACAGGCAGGCCTGCACCCTCCACCGCCTTGCAGGAAGCGCTCCAGAAATGGAGAAAGCGCGTTGCGAGGGTAGGCTCTCCAGGTGAGGCAGGTTGCGCTTTGGCCCGGCGCGCAGGCGCAAGGCGATATTTCCCGCTAGAATAAGAATGGGCAGACCTCTGGCGCGCTGGCGGACGACCAGCCTGAGGTTGCGGACGGCTTGCCCGGGCAGTTCGCTGGAGCTCCCTGGAACGCCAGAAACCGTTATACTGAAAGGGGAAAGGAGTTGTGATGGAATCGGAACGGAGTGTACGTTATTTTCTGGGCGCCATGTTTTTGCTGGCGCTGGCTGCTGTAGGCATGTATTTTTGGCGGCAGCAATCGCTCACCTATCGCTTGGAAGATACGCCGCAAGCGGTGGTGTTCAATTATGTGCTGGCGGTGCAGCGAGGCGATGCGCCCATGCTGGCGGCCTTGATGGTACAGGATGAGGGATATCCCACGGTGGACGAGATCCGAGATGCGCTGTTCAATGGCCGGGTATCTGTGCAGGGCTATAGCGTGCGCCTGGGAGATGTTTCCGTAGCCGGCGACCGCGCCTGGGTGCAGATTGAATTTTGGGTGACGGGCGATTCCCCCGGCGATGGCTATTCTTACGAAGAGTCGGCGCTCCTGGTGCGGCAGGGTGGACGCTGGAAGGTCGCGCAAATGCCTTCCATGCTGTGGGACTGGGATTGGGGTTCTTCTGAGGAGGTGATGCCGTGAACACACTGCGCCGCGTATATTTTTACCTGATCAGCGCCATTGCCCTGGAGGGCATGATCTGGGGGGGCGTGCAGTTGCTGCGCCTGACGACAGACCTGGCACCGCAAGGCGAATCGCTGGCCGCCGGCCTGGCGACGGTGTTGGTGAGCGCCCTGGTCTTTTGGCTCCACTGGCGGTTTGTCCAGGAACGAGTGCAGACGGATGAAGAAGAGCGAAACAGCTGGGAGCGCGCCGTCTTTCTTTACGGCATGATGATTCTCACCCTGGTGCCGTGCGTGCAGGCGGTGATCCGCATGGCTGGCCGCGGCGAGGGCGATCTCTGGGCGTTGCCTTTCAATTTGCTGACGGCCTGGTATCTTGGCTCGGTCTTGCGTGCCGATTGGAAAATGACCGATGTCGGCGAGGCCCGGCAAACCGTGCGTCGCTGGGCGGTGTATTTCTGGCTGGTGTACGGGTTGATCTGGATGAGCGCCGGCCTGTACCGCCTGTTGACCTTGCTGGTGGGCGGTTTGTTTGAGTATTTTGTCGGGCAATCGCCGCGCTATGGATTGGTTTCGCTCCTGGCCGGAGGGGCTATCTGGGGGAGCGCCAACGGGCAGCTGATGAAATGGATGCGCCAGCAACCAGAGGAACGCATCCAGACGTTGCGCCAGGGGGTCTTTTTCCTGGTGGAGTTCAGCGCCGGGGTGACGGTCCTGTCCGTGGCGACCATTCAGCTGGCCGATCTGTTGCAGCGGGCGCTGGGCGGCCAGCTGGCAGGGTGGCTGGGGGCACAATACGATACATTCCCTGCCTTGCTGCTGGCCTTGTTGTTGTGGTCATACCATCGTCATCAGCGCCAGCGAGATGCGGCAGCCTTTCCACGCGAGCGCACGGTATGGGCAACGGCTATTCGGGAGAACCTGTATCTGGCGATTGGCTACGGCATGGCGCTGGCTGGCGCGCTGCGGGCCGCCGGGGTGATCAGTCATTTGGTGAGTGGAGGCTTTCCCGAGGCCACAGCGTTATCTCAGGCGATTGTCTGGTTGGTTGTAGGCGGTTGGTTGTGGTGGGCGTTGTGGCGGCAGCTGCCGTTCTGGCCGCTGCGCCGACTGTATCTTTACCTGTATGTTTTCGTTGGCACGCTGGGCTTGATGGTCTCTGCCGGAGATTGGCTGCGTAACCTCTTTTTGCTGGTCTTTGCCGGCGCCCGCTGGGCGGATACCTGGCCTGCGTTGTTGCGCGGGCTGCTCCAGGGAGGCGTTTTTGGCGGGACGTTTTTCTTCCACTTGCGCGCTCTACGGCAAGAAACGGCACAGGCGGATGCGGCGGCGCGCCGCTGGAGCGATTTGCGGGTGTACATCTCGCCGGGGGCGGAGGATGCCGGGCGGCAGTTGGCGCCGCTGGGCGTGCAGCGGGTGACGCACCCGGCAGAGGCGGAGATCGCGATCCTCTCCGCCGAGGAAGTGGAAGCCGCCAGCGCCTGGCCAGAAGAAACGCTCAAACTGGTGCTTCCCGCCCTCCCGCGCAGGGGGTGGGTATGGTTGCAGGCGGGGAAAAGAGAAACCGCTTTGCGCGCCTTGCCGACGGCTTTGCGGCGCATTTTGCGCGGTGAAACGCCGCCCACGCGCACCCGCCCGGTTTGGCTGTGGGTGGTTTACATTTTTGCGGCGCTCTTTGCTTTGCAATGGGGGCTGGCTTTGATCCTGACTGCGCTGGATGGCCTCTTGTGATCAGAGCCGTTCGAAGCGGCGCACGTTGAGAATGAAATAGGGCAGGGCGCTGCCGCTTTGGGTGACGACGGTTTGCACCAGGGACAGCGCCTCCTCCACTTCATGGTCTTCTACGCCGAGCAGCAAGGTTTCCACGCCGCGCCGCAGGAAGCCGCCGGTGGAGGCGATTTGCGTCATGCGAAAACCGGCGGGCTGGAGCGTTTTTTTCAATTCCTGCGCCTGGCTTTCGCTGGCCATCAAGACGATCATCTTCATGAGGGGGCGGCCTCCTCCTGGGGTTGCATCATGGCAAAGGTATTGGCGCGCAAGACGTAAGCGATTGCGCGCTTTTCGCCTGGGTCGAAAGCGGTGTGGCAGTTTTGCCGCACGATGTGCAGCACTTCCTCCACCTGATCGGCGGTGACGCCAATCAGCAGGCTGGCAAAGCCGGTGGTAAACAGGCTGCCGGTCGAACCAATTTCGGTGACGTGGTAATCGGCTGCCAGCAGGGCCTGGACGACCTCTTGTTTGGCTAAATCGGTGACTACGATCAGCACGATGTGGGTGATTTCAGAATTCATGGTACGACTCCACGTCGAAAATGAACAAGACAGCGCCGCCGACGCGGATACGTGAGGCCGCGCCTGGGACAGCCAGCCGCGTTGCCGAAGAACTCATTTCCACCCGGTGGCGGGTAGTTTCTTGCAGGGCCTGGAGCAGGCTTGCTTCCATCTCGGCGGGATAGCCGATCAACACGGTGGCGTTGCGCTGTTGCAGGAAGCCGCCGGTGCTGGGCAGCTGCGCCAGGGAAACGCCGGTTTCCATCAGGCGGCGCATCACTTGCGGCAGATCGCGTTCCTGGATGATGACCATCATCATACGGTCGATCGGGGCGTTGATGCGGGCGCCGGTCAGCAAGTTGGACCAGGTGAAGAGGGGCGATGTCAATGCGGTGTCGATCTCGCCGACCAGCTCGGTGTAAATCTCTTCGGAGATGACGCCGTCGCGCAGGAGACTGAGCAGGGTGTTGCGCTGCACGCGCAGCGCCTCGCGGCGGGCGGTGTCGAGTTCCTCGCTTTTTACCTCGGGATCCTGGTTGATGATCTCGCTGACGGCTTCGATCAGGTTGTTCTTTTGTTTTTCCAGCAAGGGTGAGAGCCGCTGCCAGGTGTGTTCGGAGATCAACCCCTGCCGGGCCATGTGCAGCAGGTGTTCGTAAGAGGAGCGCACGGCCACGTAGCGGGCGTGCCTCCGTTCATATTCCTCTTGCAAGGGCGAGCGTTTGACCAGTTTCAGCCATTTGCTCACCCGTTCCATTGAGAAGCCCTGCACCAGCAAGGTGAAAAGCACAACGCCGAAAGCCATGGCCTGCAATTGCCGGGTGGCCGGGCCGAGGGCGGCTGGCAGGCTGAGGGCCAGCGCCAGGGAAATGGCGCCGCGCAGCCCGCCCCAATAGAGGACGTGCCGCCACGACCAGGGGAGATCGCGGTTGAAGGAGGTAATGGTGTACACAGAAATGGCGCGTCCGACCAGCACGGCGAGAATGGCCCACAGGATGTAATACCAGTTTTCAATCAGCAGGCCGATTTCAATGGTCAGGCCAATGAAGAGAAAGACCAGCGAGTTGGCGACAAAGGCCGCATATTCCCAAAAGTTGAACACCACAATGCGGGTGGTGGCAGACATGCCGTGCGGCCCGATGTTCCCGTTGACCAAACCGGCGGTGACGACGGCCAACACGCCGCTGACGTGCAATTGTTCGGCGGCAACATACGTGCCGAAGGCCAGCACTGTGGTCAGCGTGGTTTCTACCATCGGGTCGTTGAAGCTGCCGATGATTTGAGAGACCACCAGCCCCAGCATCCCGCCGATGATGATGCCGCCGCCAGCCACGCGAATGAAGTCGGTGACGCTGCCCGCCAGGCTGAAGTCACCCGTGAGGGCAATGGTGACCATCAACCCAAAGACGACGATGGCGGTGCCGTCATTAAACAGGCTTTCTCCTTCCAGCAGCACTTGCAAACGGCGCGGCGCGCCCAGTTTGCGGAAGAGGGCAACCACGGCCACCGGGTCGGTTGCGGCGATCAGAGACCCGAAGACCAGGGCAACCGTCAAAGACATGCCTGTCCCCCAGGAGATGATGCCCGCTACGATGAAGGTGTTGATTAACACGCCGAGCACGGCCAGGAGCAGGATGGTTTGCCAGTCGCGGCGCAGGTCATCGAGCCGGATGTGGAAGGCGGCTTCGAAGATCAGCGGCGGCACCAGGACGAAGAGGATGATCTCCGGGCTGACTTCAAAGTGCAGGCTGGGCACAAAGGTCAATCCTAAACCGATCAGCACCAGGCCGACGGTGTACGGCATCCGCAGGCGGGAAGCCATCAGGGCGACGACAGAAGCCACCAAAAGCAGAACGATCAGGATTTCTTCTGAGACGATGATGGTTTCGGCAAAAGTTTCCATGAGTGGTTCTCTCAACCGGCGCCGGTGAGCGTGGGCGCCGCGAAAAGCAGGGAGGGCATTAGAAACGCACCCGGTGTTCGCCCCCCGCAGGCAAGACGGTCGGCGGGTCGTCCAGCCAGCGAACGCGGGTTTCGTGCAGGTCGCGTTCTACGGTGATGGCGCGGTAACGGACGGTGATCGGCCAGGGGAAGGGGTTTTCTCCACGGATTTGAACGGTTCGCTCTTGCGGGAAAGAGACCCCGAGCACTTTCAGGAAGAGCGAAACGGGGAAGACGCCTTGCAGGGTGTGGCGCGCGCCCAGGCCATCGCCGCTGCTGGCGTGGTACGCCGAATAGAAGGCTTTGCGAGTGGTCAGCGTGCGGATGGCGGCCTGCCCCAGCCCGATGAGCATTTCTGCCGCTTCTTGTTGCAGGCCGGCTTGCAACAGGCCTTCTATGATGAAGGCGTTCCACAGCGGGCGGATTTCCGTTCCCCCGGGCTGCATGGTGAAGCCAAAGGAGTGCCCAAAGGAACGCCCCGGGCGCAGATGCGAGGCATAGGCTGCTTGCGCCTGCACGGCTGGCAGAGACTGGCTCCAGAGCGGCAGGAACAAGGTTAGATCGCGGGCGGTCAGATCGACGGTACGGATGATGAGGCGGTCTTCTGGGTGGAAGTTGTCCAGGGCGAAGCTGCCGAGGCGATCCCAGGTTTGCTGGCTGGTGGCGATGACGCGCGTCCCCTGCCAGCAAAAGTCCGACGCAGAAAGCGTTTCTTCCACCGGCTGCCCCTCGCGCTCTCCGCGGATGGTCATCTGAGGGCGGAGGCCGTCGGCGCGGGCCTTTTCCAAGATGATTTGCAGGCGCACGGCGTAAGCAAACGGGCGTTTGAGCTGGAAGCGGCGCCGGGCGCGGCGCTGACTGATGACCTGCCCCGGGCTGATGTGATGCGTGTCTCGGTCGCAATAGGCGTACAGGTGTCCGTTTTCTTGCCAGCAATGCGTTAGCCACTGGCGCAGCTGCTCTAGTTGCCGTTGCAGCAATTCTTCTTCGCTGGTCTCTCCGATCTGTTTGGCGATGGTCAACAAGGCCTGGCCCTCGTGCAGGAGCATGGCTGCCAGAGAGGGCGTTTGCACGGTTTCGATGGCGACGGCCTGGCCGCTGTGGGCGCAGGAGAAGAGGGGGTTGTCGTCGTAGCCTGTTTGGATGGGGTGACGCCATTCGGGCAGCCCGTTGCGGTCTTGGTCTTGCGCGGGCGAGAACCACGCCCAGAAGAAACGCAGCAAACGGGGGTAAGCGGCTGCCAGGAAGTCGCTGTCTCCGGTGTGCTGCCAGTAGCGGAGGGCGATATCGGCCAGGATGGGGGTGGCGAGGAGGCCGATCCGTTGCCCTGCGGGACCCGGGCGGGCGTCTATGGCCCCGGCATCGTCCTGGGTTTCCAGGAAGTTGCGCAGGGCATCGCGCCAGCGCTGCGGCGCGCCGGGCAGCGCCTGCGAGAGGTACCAGACGTCCAGCGCGGTTTGCCCCTGCCAGGTGTCCGGGTGACTGCGCCCGTTGCCCTGTGGGGCGTAGCCCTGATCGGGTTGGCGCGAGGCGAGGAGGGTGAGGTACGGCAGCCGTTCGCTGTGGAAAAGCTTGCCGAGCGCAGCGGTCTGCGAAAAGGCTAGCAAGGCGTCCCAGTCGCGGTCGCCGGTTTCGATCGTCAGGGTTTCCGCGTGGTGCAGCTGGATGGCACGGGCGACGAGGGCATCGATGGGTTGGGCGGCGGCGCGTCGTGCCCGTTCGAAGGCGTCCTGAGGCCGATCGACCCCGACGTGCACCCAGGTAAAGGTGCGGCTGGCGCCAGGCCCCAGCTCTATGGACAGTTCAAGCGCGGCGTAAGGGCCGTTGGCTGCCTCAGCGCCGCCGGTGATGAAGACCAGCGGATGCAGGTCGCCGGTTTGGCCGCGCAAGACGTAAACGCCGCTTTCCTTTTCGCTGCGCAGGGGGGCGCCGTTGAGCGCCGCCAAGATGCCGCCCAGCCGAATGCGAACCTGGCGCTGGCGGGTGGTTGGGTTGGCGATGTGCAGCCTGCCAGCCAGGGTGTGGGAATCGAGGGCGAGAAAGGTTTGGCGGACGGGGAGTTTTGCGAAGGGCTGGCAGTCCGTGCGTATGAGGGCGGGCAGGGCCAGGCGAACGCGCGGCAGCTGGTGGTAATCGCGGGCATAAAGGGCTTCGCGGTCTCCCTCCTGGAAGCTGAAAAAGAGCCGCATATCGCGGGCGCGGGCGCCATAGGTGGTATGCAGGGTGAGCGCAGTAGATTCGCCAGCCCCTAGCCGCAGCTCCCAGATCTGGTCGTCGGTGTAATCGGTGGCGCTCATGCGGGCATCTGCGGCCAGGACCAGGGAATAGGGATGGTTGTGTTTGAGTGTCCAGGAATTGCTCATGCGGTTATGTTCTCTTCCGGCGGGTGGTGAAGGGCGGCCAGGACCGGGGAAGCCTCGGCTTCTGCGGGCGAAAGGGATGGTACTCTGGCGGCGTAAGGTCGTTGGTGATGATCAGCTCCGCTACTCGGCCTCTTATGGCGTGGCGTGTCTTTCCGCCGCGATATAGACGGAAAGACACGCGCTGCCTCCCAAAACCGGTTCATGATAGGTATTGAACGCCAGTGGCATGTGGCGCAAGAGGTCGGGAACCAGGCGCGTTTTTCCGCCAGCCCATTTTAGAAAGGGTCTCGGCAGGGCAGTCATTACTCATCAATGCGGCGGCTGCCCCAGATCCGCCGGCCTGCTTTCATTGCCAGGCGTGCTTGAAGTCCCAGGCCGGTTGCCAATGCAACCGCCTGGTTTTTCAGGTCTTCTCCGGTTTTTGGGGCTTTGCCACGTCCAGCCATGGGACCTCCTGGTCGTATTGCTGCTTTCTATTTTTATATCCTAAAACTCAATCTGGTTTTCGTAGGTTTCCAGCAAGATGTCCACCTGGTCGAGGAAAGCGTCCAGCGCGGCGATTTGTTGAGGGAAGTTGTCTTCAAGCAGGCCAAGTCGGTGGAGGGCTTGCGCCCAGGCTTCGCGCTGTGGCTGGTCGTCCGCCAGGCCGCTGACGGCCTGTGTCCAGGTGAGAAGCAACGGCCAGAGGAGATCGTGCGGGCGTTCGTCGGCCAGCAGGGCGCGGAAGCCGCCCAGGTAGTAATTGCGGCGCGCGGGGTGCAAACGGTGGAATGGCGGTTTGCGTTCAATGGCGGCCTGCCAGGCGGCTTCCCATTCTTTGATCCAGTCTGCAAGTTCTTCGGTCGGGGGCAGGGGCTGCGCGCAGAGCAGGCGCAAGAAGTCTGCGTAAGCGGTCTCCTGGTGCAGGGCGTTTGCGCGCCGGGCCAATTCGGGCAGGAAACGGCGCTCGCCCAAAGGCGGGCGGTTGTCCAGGGCAACCAGGGCGTTGGCGGCCAGGCCGGCGGCCTCCAGGTAGCGCCCCAGGACGCCGGGATCGGCGCTGGGGCCGGAAAATTGCAGTTCCAACCAGCGATCGCGCCCGGCGGCGAGGAATTGTCGCGCCCGCGCCAGGGTGTTGGGCGGTGCGGCGTATGCGCTCAAGAGCGCGGCCTGGAGACGATCGAAGAAGAAGCCGGATTTGAACAACACTTGCGGGGCGTACAGCTCCGGCGCGAGTTGGGCGTTGGTGCGCAGCTCGCGCAGCGGCTCGTATTCACGGGTGGCGCGGTGAATGATGTCCAGATGAATGTCTGGGGAGATGCCCACACGCTCGTGCCGGGCGGCCGGCTGCTGACGGTGAATGAACACCAGGTCGATGTCGGCGCTGCCGCCCAGGAGCGGCGCTTCCTGCGTGGCGACGGAGCCGATCAGGTACACGGCCTCCAGGTCGTGTGCTTGTTGGGTCCGCTTGAGAACCTCGCGTTCAGCCAGCTGAATGAGCGTTTTGCGGGTGATGCGCATGGTTGGTTCACTCCGAAAGGGGCAGCGGCGGCTGGAAAGGAGCCAGCCCCAGCCGTTCGCGGATGCGATTTTCGATCCAGGCCAGGTGCTCGGGAACGTGGACGAAATCCATCTGCGAGGTGTCGATCGTCAGCGCGGGGAAAGGCGTTTCCCCGGAAAAGAAGCGTTCATAGGTCTCATGCAGGGCGTGGATGTAGTTGCGATCCATGTTGCGCTCGTAGGGCCGGTCGCGCAGGGCAATGCGCTTCATCAGCACTTCTGGGGTGGCACGCAGATACACAACCAGGTCGGGGGTGACGATCTTTTCCGCCAGGGCTTCGTGCACCCGGTAATACATTTCCAACTCGTCGCCAGACAGGTTGATTTCGGCAAACAAGGCATCTTTGGCGAAGGTATAGTCGGCCAGCAGGTTGCCTCCTCCTTGCAGCACAGCCGGAACGCTGCGGCGCTGCTGATGGTAGCGGCTGAGCAAGAAGAAGATCTGCGTTTGAAACGCGTAACGGTCGCGGTCGGCATAGAAATCGGACAGGAAGGGGTTTTCTTCAAAGACTTCCAGCAGCAACTCGGCATCGAAATTGGCCTGCAACAAGCGGGCGAGCGACGTTTTGCCGACGCCAATGACTCCTTCGATGGCAATGTACATAAACAGGTCTCCCGTGCGGCAAAGAATCCGTTTAAGGATACCACAAGCAGCGGGCAGGTATAATAGCCGCATGGCAACGATCGGCATCGTGCCGCGCGTCACCGGTTTGGGCGGGGTGCGGTCTTTCATGGAAAAATTTCGCCAGGGGCTGCAAAGCCAGGGGGTGCAAACGACGTTCGATCTCGATGCGCCCGGGCTGGATGCGGTGCTGGTGCTGGCCGGAACGAAGCGGCTGGACGCGCTGCACCGCCTTCGGCGGCGCGGGGTGCGCATTGTGCAGCGGCTGGACGGTATCAACTGGATTCAGCGGCGGCGTTGGGCCGGGTGGCGATATACCCTGCGGGCGGAATACGGCAACTGGAACCTGGCGCTCATCCGGCGGCGGTTTGCCGATCGGATCATTTACCAGAGTCAGTTTACCCGCCGGTGGTGGACGGATTGGTTCGGCCCGCTGGACAAGCCGCAGACGGTCATTTACAACGGCGTCGATCTGGCGCGTTATACCCCGGAAGGGCCGCACGACCGCCCCTCCCAGGCCTATCGCTTGCTGGTGGTGGAGGGCAGCCTGGGTGGCGTATTGTCCTTCGGCCTCGATTGGGCCGTCCAGGTGACCGATGCACTGGCGGCAGATGGCTGGCCGGTGCAATTGACCGTCGCCGGCCGGGTAGATGCCGCCTCTCGCGTGCGGGCGCAGCGAAATTGCCGCGCGCCAGTGGAGTTTCGCGGCATTTTGCCCGGCGAGGCCATCCCCCAACTGGATCGCTCGGCACACCTCTTTTTGTCTGCCGAATTGAACTCCGCCTGCCCCAACGCGGTGATCGAAGCCCTGGCCTGCGGCACACCGGTGGCGGGCTTTGCCACTGGCGCGCTGCCCGAGCTCCTGGCGCCCGAGGCCGGGCGCGCCGTTCCCTATGGGGGAGATGTCTGGCGGTTGGAACCGGCAGACGTGCCTGCGCTCACCGCCGCGGCGGTGGCGATCCTGTCCGATTGGCCGCGCTGGCATTTGGGCGCCCGCCACCATGCACAGGCGCATTTTTCCCTGGAGACGATGGTCACCCGTTATTTGGAGGTCTTGCTGGGATGAAAGAATCGCGCTCTTATGCGGCTCTCTGGCTGGGGGTGTTGTTCCTGGTGGTGCTGACGTTGGCCTTTATCCTGCCGCTGGTGCCCAACGATTACTGGTGGTATGTGCGCCTGGGGCAGGAGATCGTCCGCACAGGCGGCTTGCCGTCGGTAGATACCTTTTCCTGGTCGCAGGCGGGGCAACCCGTGTTTTATCATTCGTGGCTGTCGGCGTTGATCTTTTATGGGCTGCACACCCGCTTCGGGGTGGATGCCGTTTTCTTGTTGCGGGGGCTGTCGCTGGGGATCACTTACGCGATCTTGTGGCAACTGAGCCGCCAGGCAGGGGCGGGGCCGCGCCTGGCTACGCTGTTGGTGGGGCTGGCGGCCTTGATGGGCAGCGGCAACTGGATGTTTCGGCCACAACTGCTGGCATACCCGCTCTTTGCGCTGGCCTTGTGGGTGTTGTATCCCCCCGCTGCGCGGGGAAAGCGGTTGTTCTTGCTGCCGGTTATCGCCCTGGCGTGGGTCAATCTGCATGGGTCATACG